>SKLD01000186.1 GCA_007123395.1 Opitutales bacterium | reverse complement strand
ATCGCGGCCTACATCGACTTGAACGCGGTGCGGGCGGGTCTGGCGGATCTGCCGGAGAACTACCGCTGGTGCGGCTACAGGGAGGCGCTGGCGGGGAAGGGATCCCTCTGTCGTTCGCTCGCGGCGTGCTTTCCGGCGGCGAAAGACACGGCGGAAGCCCTCGCGCTTTACCGTCTGCTGATGTTCGGGAAGGGAGCAGGGGCTAAGGGCGATGGCAGTGGTGTCCGTATCGACCCAGCGGCGCTGCTGGAGGCGGTGAAGAACGGCGGGGAGCTGCAGCCGCACGAGTTGCTGCGGCTGCGCGCGCGGTTTCTGACGGAGGGCCGGGCGCTCGGAACGCGCGACTGGCTGGAAGGCGGAGAAGGCGCGCGTGTCCTTGCCATGCTGAAGCGTCCGCCGCCGTGCCGCCCTGTCGAATTCCTCGACAATGTGGATCTGGCGGTGGCGCGTTCACGGGCGGGGTATTGTGCCCTTGAGCATCCCGGGGAGTGAGTTACGTTTCCACTTTTGGAGCCAGTCAGGGTAACTCCGACAATGTAGTATTATTGCTCGTGGCTTCATTTCTCCGTTCGCACAGGGCGGTGATGCCACCGAGGTCTCTGGAGCGGGCTGGGGGGCTTTTTCGTTACGGGTGGGGTTCGCCGACGGCAGGGGGGGCGTGATTAAAAGTGCGGGGATTTTGTTGGAGTTCCGGCTTTAGCCGGTCCCGCTGCCCATCGTTCCCGCCCACCCGCCGGGACCGCATAAATGCGGGACTCCAACGCGTACAAGCCGCCGATGCAGACCCCGCACTTATAATCACACCCACCTTCGCACCTTCGCATAAACGCAAACTTGTCATAATTCTTTTTATGCAAATATTTGCATAACGCGAGAAACTGGACCTTCATAGGCCACCCCGCCGTCGGCGAAAAAAGCGCCGTGATCTACACGCTGCTGACCTGCTGCCGCATGCACCGCATCGAGCCGCGCGCCTACTTCACCGATCTGCTCGGGCGCCTCGTGCCCGCCGAGCACCGTCCCGGCGCCGAATTGCTCGAGGAACTCCTGCCTTGGAACTGGGCCGCCGCCCACCCCGCACACCTTGTCAAAGAACCGCCCGGAGCCTACCACACCCCCGCCGCCGAAAGATAGGGGGTTCTTTGCCGGACGGATACAAAGAAGGGTCGCGGGCGACCATGGGTTGGCAGGCTTTGACCCGACTCCACGAGCCGGGCAGTATGCCCCGATGGGTCGACGGAGGCGGGGCTCCGTCGCTACGGGCGGACCTTCCCTGATATTCGATTGGCCCGGAGTCTATGGAAATCGCTTATAGCGCCCCCTTACACCCGCCGCGCGAAAGTAGGTGCGAGACCTCGTGTCCGTACGCACCCCTCCGGCGCACACGCCCGCGGCAACCGCCGCACCTTCCCCGGCACACGCCACGCCACCACAGGATTCCCCGGCGCGGCCGCCGCATCCCCGCTACCGTCGGATTGCGTGACTTGGCAGACAAGGCGGAAGTCTCGCGGGGCATCAAGGCGATCATGAAGGACTACACGCGAACGATGAAAAAGCTGGCATGAGCGCCGCGCCGGAAAAATGTTTTCATCTGACGGCGGAGATTGTGCGGGAGATTCACGCGGAGGCCATCGCCCGTCTCGGGGATTCGGATGGCATCCGCGAAATGGCCTTAAGCCAGAGGCTGACGGGCCGGAGTGGTAAGCGCTGACGCTGGCAGTGCCGCGAGCAAGTTTGACCGTGATGAAACCACACAGCTGTTGCGGCAACGCTTGCCGGGGGATCGACGGAGGCGCGGTTCCGTCGCCACGGGTGCGCCGGGGGCATGGAAGGCCGCCCCGATCCACAGTCCGCGAGGGTCGCGGGGGCGGCAGTGGCAAACCCGCGCGAATCCGATTTAACCAACGTGTTGCGAGCCTCAGACGTTGCGGCGGCGGCGAAGGACGAGGGTGAGGGCGAGGACGCCGGCGGCGAGGGCGATGAGCCGGGGCTCGGGGATGAGGGTCAGCTCGAGTTCGGGGCGGAGGTCCGGATCGGGGTGATCGGCACTGGCGAAGGCGAAGGTCGTTTCGGCGCCGTCACCGAGGGCGATGGATTGATCGGCTTGGAGGCGGAAAAAGACCCATGCGCTGCCCGTATCGAGAAACTCACTGTAGCGGGCGTTGAGGAAGGCGGTGACATCGAGAGACACTTCGGTCGGTTCGGCGGCGGTCTCGGGCACCCATGTGAAACCCGCGTCGTGGACGCGCGCATAGGCGGCGGACCCGTAGTGGGCGGAAGCCCCGCCGTCGGTATAAAAGACGGGAGCATCGAGGTTTTCACCGCGGCCCCACGCCTCCACCCCGAACTCGGGATCCGGGCTCACGGAGAGGAGCGTGAGACGGAGGGCGGCGCTCTGCACGAGCGGGTTATCCGCAGCCGCCGCGCCGATATCGGCGAGATTGAACTGGAAGACCAGCCGCCCCTCGTCGACGGCAACATTCGGGACGAATTCATCCCCAAAGACGCGGAGACTGTCGGCCTCACCGGCCTCCGCGAGAGTAGTCGAAGAACCTCCAAGCGACTGGCGCTGGGCCTCGAAATCGGCGGCGTCGCCGGCGATCACAATATCGATGGAACCGCCCGCGAGGCAGGGAGCGCCAATGAGAAGCGGCAGGGCGGCGGCGAGGCGGTGAACGGATCGGATTTTCATGGTTCGGGCACGGGTTCGATACGCATGCGGATGATGCGGTATCCTTGGTCAGGGATGGGCGTGGAATCAACCACGGAAACTTCAGCCGGCTCGCCTGGCTCAATGACGGCGATTTCATCCCAATTCGGGTAATCCGAGGTCGCTTCAACGATATAGAGAATATCGTCGGCGAGCAGAAGGCGATTAAAGTCCAAGCGGTAGAAGGATTCGCCGCTTTCGGTAACGACGGTCCGTGAGGGCAGCAGGCCGAGGTCCGGATCGATTCCACTCATGCCGAGGGCATAGCGGGTGCGGTTGTCGATGCCGAGGTTGCCGGGGTCGGCGTCCGGTCCGGATACGGAGGGGTCGTCGATCTGCGCGGGGCCGAACTCACCGACGCGCCAATACTCGTAGACGCCGTCACCGACCACGCCGACGCGCAGGAAACGACCGTCGCCGCTGTTGGCGAGAGGCACACCGTCCTCGACGGTGACCCATTCGGGCGTGCCCGGTTCGACGACGGCGAGGGTCTCCCAGCCGTTGAGGTCGCTCGTGCCATGCACGATATAGCGCACGTCGGGGGCATACTGGAGGCGGCGGAAGGTGATGCTGGCGTAGCGGTCGTCGCCGTCCACCGTCTCATCGACCTCAACGGCGTCGCCGAGGCCGGCCGCCCCGGGCGCAAGGTCGAAGCCGTAGCGCATGAGGGCGGGCAAACCCGTTCCTTCCGGATCGGCAAGCCGCTGTTCGCGCCGCCTCTCCGCCGCAGGGTCGCCAAAAAGGGAGGCGTAGTTCTCCCAATCGGTGGAGACGCGGAAGACATTGCTCTCGCCCGTCGCGGCGACAGCGGTCGTCGTGGCAAAGAGGCGGAAGTCGCCCGTATTGCCGATGACGACCTCGTGGTCTTCCAGCACACCGGCGGCGAAAGCGGCTGTTGATTCTCCCGCTTTGAGGCGACCGTCGGAGTCGAGTGTGAGCGTCCCCCCGAAGTCCGAGGCAATCGCACCTTCGTCCGTGCGCGCCGTCACCCGCACCATGAAGGGTTGCCCCGCCATCTGGTCGTCGACGGCATCGAACTGGAAGTAGGCGACATCCACGTCGACCGCCATCTCGAAGGCGCGCGTGGTCAGCGCGGCCACGCGGAAGCCGCCGTCGGTCATCACGGCATCGGCCATGAGGGCGCGGTCGTCGACGCCGCGGTAGTGGGAAACCTCGAACGACAGGGTGCCATCGAGCGGCATGGGCTCGCCGGTGGCATCATCCACCAGAGCGCCGAGCGGGAAGACGGCGTGCGGCAGACCGCCGGAGGCGTCGCCCACCACGGCAAGGAGCGGCGAGCGTGCGCCGGGCGCGGAAAGCACGGCGATGGAGCCCGTCTCGGCGGCATCCTCAAAAGTGAAGGCGGCGATACGGAAATCCGCCACAAAGGGAGTCGAAGCGGCGGTATGCACCTCGACAAGACCGTCCTTGGCGGCATGGAATGTGCCCCCGTCATCGCGCACACCGGCTTCGACGAAATAGGCGGTGTCGGGCGAAGCCCCGGAAACACGGACCGTCATAAGCCCGCGCCCGCCGATGGAATCCTTGAAATCAGCGGCGGCCAGACGCTCCGCGCCCGTGGCGTAGGGCGAGAGCGGCGCGGCAAGCGGAAAGGCCTCGCGGCGCAGGTCGGCGGTGATTTCGTCGGTGCCTCCGGCGTCTGCGTAGACACGCACCTCGGGCTCGCCGGAAACTTCGCTCTCCCAGAAGACGGTGAACTCCGCTGCGCCAACGTTGACGGCGGTTGGAGTGGCGGAGAGCCCGGACGAAAGGGCGATGAGGAGGGAAAGTGAGATGAGAGCGACGATAGGGCGCAGACGATTTGCAGACACCGGAGAGGGGACATGGGCTTCGCGGGTGTCGCCGCATGCGGCTCGGCACCTGTCCCCGGTCGATTGCACCGGCACCGCAAGCTCTTCAACCGCACACGGACAGGAATGTCCGTGCTCCGTTGGTTGTCGTGAAAAAATGGATTGTATGGAAATCATCACTCGTTCCCTCCTTCTTCGGGCGGACCTTCGACTTCCTGTGCGCCCATGCCTTGGCGTTCGAGTCCGGGGCGGCCTTCGCGGCGGAGGATGGTCTCGCCGCCGGTGAGAACGACGACGCGCCGGTTGCCGGCGGCACGCAGGGAGCGCGCGAGGTCTTCGCCTGATCCGTCGCCGTCGTCGACGATAACGATGAGATCCTCATCGGGCTGAACGCGCGGCACACCCGCGCCCCCGCCGTCGGCCTGGGGTGCGAAACCCGTTCCGTCCTCCCCCGCCCCGTCGGCGGGCCGGACCACGCGGGCCTGCGGCACGAGCGAGCCGAGGTCGGTGAGCGCCGGTCCGTCGCTTGCGACACCAAAGGTGCCGGGCTCAGGCGCGGGAGCAGCCTGCGGCGTTCGAATATCCATCACGACCATGTCGCGTCCGCCGGAGCGCACGAGATTGTTGTAGGTGATTCCGGGCACGCTGTCGGTATCAAACCCGGCGGCTTTCGTCGTGGCGCGTCCGGCCGACTCCCATGCGGCTAACCCGCCGCGCAACCACTCAATATTGTCGCGGCCTTCAGCGCGCAGCGACTCGGCCACGGCGCGGGCATCGTGCCGGCCGAGACCGTCGCCGTAGACCACCAACGGGCGGGATGAAGGCAACCGCCGGGCGTCGAGCACCCGCGCGGGCATGTTCATGGCACCGGGGATGTGATTGGCGCTGAACTCACCGTTGGAGCGTATGTCGACGAGGGCGACGCGCTCCCCCTCCGCAAGCCGGGCCGCGAGATCGCGCGCGGAAAGGCCGTCACTCGCCGCCGAGGGCAAGACCGCGGCGGCAGCCAAAAGCAATGGTATCCAGAATTTCATAGTCCAAATCTCCTCATTCAGGGGTCCAGCCCGCAACCGGGGCGTTCATTTCCACCAAGAGCAATGCCGTCTCGGGGATGGCGAAGTCGGGGCCAACGAGCCGTCCATCGTCGACCGTTACCGCCATCCAGCGTCCGGAGCGGGAGTCGAGCATGCGCACGGCGGCGACATTGGCGGCGCCGAGCTGTTCGATCATACGCGAGACACTGAATCCCGAAGGGAAGGCAGTGTAGCCGATTGAATTCACGCCGCCGGCAAGGTCGAGCGGCGACGTCTCCCGTCCCCCAAGATCGACGAGCCGGGCACCATCGAAGCGCACCCAGAGCCAGTCGCCCGCTTCCAGCGGGAAGTCATGGCCTGTCGCGGCGCCGCCTTCCCACAGGGCAGTCTCACGCTCAACTTCGGGGGCAAGGCTCACATAGCGGCCGAGAGCGCCGACGTTGGCCTCGGCGCTCCACGCTTCGAGAAGGGCAAAGGCGGTGCCGAAGCGCTCCGCCAATGCCTCCGTCACGACAACAGCGTTGTTGTCCGCGAAGACAGCCTGCATGGCGGGCAACCGCGCGGCGCGGATTTCGCTGCCCTGCGCCGTCTCTTCAAGCCAGACAAAGTGACCCGCCGCAATGCCGGGATGCGCTTTCGGAGTGGGCGCGTTGGTGAGGGGAGCGGATACGCCGGCCTCCAGATTGACGAGACGGAAGTTGCCCGTGCCAAAGCCCGCGCCGTCTTCCTCCGTGACCATCCAGTAGCCCTCGAGCAAAGGAAGGGCCTCGTTCTCGGGCGTGTCGGTCAAGCGAACTTCCGCTTCGCGCAACAAATCGTATCCATAAATATCGAGCACACCGTGGCGGGTGTCCTGCCAGACAATCCAGTGGCCGAAGACCGCCGGATGGAACTGCCCCTCCGTCATCTGAGTGATGCGAAGAACCTCGTTGGTTTCGAGGTCGGCAAAGTAGATCTCACCCGGGCCGACATCACGTTGGTCGCGCCACACGACGCGGCCCGACTGGATGGCGGCTTCGCCTTGGTCGGCGGGACCGGGATGCACGGCAAAGGTTTCGCCGGTGTCCATATTGAGGGCGACCAATTGCCACGGGGCATCGGCATCGGCCACGCCCCGCTCGCGCCAGACAACCCACGGTGTATCCACCACCGGGCGGGTGTTGTTGGCGGAGGCATCATCGGTAAGACGCACGGGGCCGGAACCGGCATCGTCGAGGTCGCGAGCCCAAACATCCCACGTGCCGCTGGAGTTGCGGCCTTGCCACACCGCATGGCGACCGTCGGTGTGCGGTCGGGTCTGGTCGCGCGAAGCGGAGGTCACCGCCATGGTAGGACCGCCGGAAGCGAGATTGCGCGCGCGGATGTTCCACGGCCCGTCTTCGCGGTCCTGCCAAACGACCCAGTCACCACGGGCCGACGGGCGGTCCGGGCCGACGTCAGCGGCGGCAAGGAGGTCGGGGCTCTCCGCAATGTTGCGGACTTCCACAAGGCGTGTGCGGTAGCTCTCGCGACCGAGATCGTCGGCGAGGGTCACGCGCACGGTATACCAGCCCGAGGGGACGGGGCGGTCGTCATCGTCGAGTCCGTTCCATGTGAGCGGCACTTCCGGGCCGGAGACCTCGCCGAGGGCGAGGCTGCGCACGGTTTCCAATTCTGAGAAGTCACCCCCGTACATCGGATCGGCGAGAAAGGCGAGGCGGCTGGGCTCCGCCGTATCCTGCCAGTCGCCGCCCACGCGCCCGGCAAGGTTGAGCGTGCGCTCGCCCCGCGGGATATTGTCGAGCACGATGGGCACGGACGGATCCTCCTCGGGACGGAAGAAGCTGTCGTCGAGCGTCCAGCGGTAAAGTTCGAGGCCGGGCGCGGAAACGAAGATTTCCGCCTCGGTCTCGCGCGCGGGGAGCGGCGGCATGCCGTCGAGGGCAAAAGCGGGCACACCACCGGAGACCGTCCACTCCAAGGCGAGAATGCGCTCCTCCGGAACAGCGGCGACACCCTCCCAGGCGGGACCATAGCCGCCGTGGCGCGAGCGTGCGGCGATCTCCACCAACACATTGCCGGAGAGACCCTCCAGCTCAATGGGCTCGTCGACGGACCGCTCAGCTGACCACGCGCCCCCGTTGAGCTTATAGACATAGTAGTCCGCGTGCGTGCCGGCCACCGTGAGCGTCGCCTTGTCCGAGGAAGTCGGCGACGGCGGCAACCCGCTCACCTGCGGCCACGCGACGACCCCGCGGAACACGTCTACAGTTCCCTCCACGGGGAAGGGCGACGCGCCGAGTGTGAAGCCGAGGTCGGCCTCGGATGGGCGCACGGAGAGCGTGTCGCCTGCCTGCACAAGCTGGATATCGCCGGTGTCGAAGACATCGAATCCAGGCGGCGCATCGGAGAGGACGACGAGTTGGGTATTCGGTGTCTCCTCGTTGCCGAAAGAATCGCGGGAGAAATAAGTTATCGTGTAGTTGCCCGGCTCCGACAACTGGAAGGGCAGCGCGGGACGAAACTCCTCCTCGTCGTCGATCTTGTAGAACATGCTCACCGGGCTGTCGTCCTCGGCCATGAAGTAGATCTGCGTGTCGCGCGTGATGTAGACCGTGCCGCCCACCCGCGTGAAGTCACCCGCGAAGAGGATCTCCGTCTCCGGCGGATCGGTGTCATCCACGGGCGCGGCGTAAACAATGGTGTATTCGTAGTATTGGCCCACGTCGACGAGATCGAAGATGTGGAAGCGGTCGAGGCGCTGATTCGTGATCGGATCGTAGCGCAGGCTTGTCCACGCGTTGCGCGGGTGGATTTCGCGTCCGT
>SKLD01000318.1 GCA_007123395.1 Opitutales bacterium | reverse complement strand
GGTCGATGCGCACGAGGATGTGGAAGTGGTTCTGCATACAGCAGTAGGTGATCAGCTCCACCCCGCTGAAATCCGCCGCGCGCCGCAGCGCCGCGACCCACACCTCGCGCTGCACATCCGCAAGCAACCGCCGCCGCTGCACCACACGCGCAATCAGGTGATAGACGCAAACTCTATCAGAGATGATTCTTCTTTCGCTCATAGTATATATTTATTGATTCCCAAAAGTCTGTTTAGCTTGAAGAAAAATTCAAGGAAAAAAATCGCTCAGCGATTGCGAGATCAGTGTATGACCCTTGCGAGGGCGCTTAGGCTTTCCAGAGAATCGGCATCTGCGGGAGCCTTGTCTTTCCGCCAGCGGAGGATGCGGGGGAAGCGGACGGCAAGGCCGGACTTGTGACGCGAAGACGGCGCAATCGCTTCGAAGGCGATCTCGAAGACCTGCTGCGCCGGCACAGTCCGCACGGGGCCGCGCCGGGCGAGCGTATTGGCCTTGATCCACCGGTCGACTTCACGGATTTCCGAGTTTGTGAGACCGCTGTATGCCTTAGCCACGGGAACAAAGCCGTCGCCGTGTCGCACGGCGAAGGTGTAGTCGGTGAACAAGCCGGCGCGCCGCCCATGCCCGGCCTGGGCGTAGACCATGACGAGATCGGCCGTAAAGGGATCGATCTTCCACTTCCACCAATGCCCGCGGACGCGCCCGGTTTCGTATGGAGAATTCCGGCGCTTTAAGATAAAGCCCTCCACGCCCCGCTCCCTCGACCCGGACCAAAGTTGACGCAGGTCGGCCCAGTTTTCCGCCGCCACTTCGGGAGATGGCCGGATGGCTCCCTGCGCACCTATGACCCGGAGGGCTTCGGCCAACCGCGTTTTTCTCGAGACAAGCGGCTCATCCCTCTGATCCGTGTCTTGCCACTCGATACAATCGTAAGCGATAAAAACGGCGGGGTTTTCCGCGAGGGCCTCTTGCGTCAGTTTCCGCCGGTTAAGGCGGGTCTGGAGAGCCTTGAACCCGAGTGGCCGCCCGTCGCCCCAGCAGAGGATTTCGCCATCGAGGACAGTTCCGTCAGGCAGTGTCGCCGCGGCCTGCGCGATCTCGGGAAATGCGTCCGTCACCAGTTCGTCACCGCGGGACCACAAAAAAGCTTCCTCGCCCCGTCGCACAATCTGGGCACGGATGCCGTCCCATTTCCATTCCGCGATCCATTCGCTCCGGTCGCCCAGTTCCTCGGGATCGCCCTTTAGCGGACTCGCGAGAAAGAACGGATACGGCTGAGAGCGCCGGTCCGACGCACCCTCCCCCGACTGTAAAGCCTCGAAAAAGGCGGCGTCCGGCGTCCACTTTCCGGAAAGCCGGTGGGCCATGACTTTTTTCTCGACGCCGAAGCAGTCGGCGAGGGCACGAACGACCAAAGCTTTGGAAACACCAACGCGGAATCCGCCTGTGAGCAGCTTGTGAACAATGAACGCCTGCTCGCGGTCGAGGTCGGCCCAAACCGAACGCATCAACTGAAAGCGCACGCTTTCGTCCCAATCGCGCAACGGCAGGATCCGGTTCTCAACAAAAGCGGCGAGCGGCTCATCCGTTCCGTTTCCGGCGAGCGGAAGAAGGAGCGCGACGGTCTCCGCAAGATCGCCTACCCGCTCATAACAATCGCCGACCAGCCAGTCCGGATATCCGCTAAGATCAGCCGCCCACGCCCGCAGCGTCCGGCTCCGCACCATGGACGGCAGCCGGTTGCCGACGAGAAACCAAAGCGCCCACGCAGCATCGGCGGGGGGCACCTCCTCAAAATAGCGACGCATCGCCGCGACCTTTGACAAGGTCCGGTTGGATTCATCCAGCTCACGGAAAAGACGCGTGAAAAGCCGCATGGACGGAATCATACAGAACCGCCTTGAACATGGCAAGGGATGCGGCAACGTCGGGCAGGGCTCAATTATTCAAGCCCGGGGTCGCCGTTGTCTTCATCTTCGTCTGGCAAGAAATCGCCCAGCGCTTCACGCAATCCCTCGAAAGTGCGCGCTCCCTCTTCCGGCACTGAGGAAAGGGCAAGGCGCAAACCCCGCAAAAACCGTAACGGACCTGGCGCACCCGCCGCGCGCAATTCCTCCGCAAAGGCTTCCAGCTCGTCCGGGAGGTTCGTCACGTTTTCCGCCTCAACGACCTTGTCGACACGGATAACACGGGGCTCGCGCGCAACCGCCCGTCCGTCTTCCGGTGCCGGATAAAGGACCACCTCACCCACTCGCAGGAAAAGCCGTTCGATATTATACGGGCGCGGTGGATCGTCCTGCGGCGGCGCATCCTCGTCCGTATCGCCCGGTACGCGCACCGGCAATTGTTCAAGAAACTCATCCCAGTTGCTCTCCCCGTCACCGCGCTCCACATAACCGAACCGCTCAATGTCAACGCGCAACTCGGAAAACGTCCGTTTGCGCGCACGCAGCCCGGTGACGTCGAAATCGACGAAAAATTCGTCGAGCACAAGGAGGTCGCCCTGCGCGAACTCAGGCGGATTCGCGATACGCACCCCGGTGAGCCGGAGCGAGCCGTCGAAGGGATTCGCGCGCACGCCGCCAATCTCTGTCTCGTAACCCGTGCGCTTTTCAATATAGTGGGCGGCCTGCGCGGGAGCGTACTGTCCGATGAGCCATGCCCCGCCGAAAACAAGGATGACCAAGGCAAGGCATGCCGCGAAAAGCGTGAGAAAAAGCCGGAAGATACAACCCATGATAGCTCCAACACTACCCGAGGCGCGCGCGGATGTCAGGCGAAATCCTCGGTTACGAGGACGGTGGAAGGTTCCTCGGCCTGAAACGAAAAATCGCCGCCATAGGGTAACAGGACGTTGTCGCCCGTCTCGAGGACGCGTTTTAGGCGACGCTCCTTCAGGGCTCCGCGCACGATGCTGAGAATACGCGGCTGCCGACCACCCACAAAGTCGAGCGACTCGCCCTTCTCAAGCGAGATTCGGTGGAGGGTGAACTCATCGGACTGGGCAAGCACCTGCCGGTCGCCGTCCGCGCGCGTCAGCTCCGGCTCAAAATCGTCGAAATCGATGGACTTCAGCGACTCTTCCACGTGTAGCGTACGCGGCTTGCCGTCGAGACCCTTGCGGCCCCAGTCGTAGACACGGTAGGTCGTGTCCGAGTTTTGCTGGATTTCGAGGATGAGGTTGCCGGCGTCGATGGCGTGGATGCGCCCGCTCGGGACAAAGAGCGAGTCTCCGGGCCGGCAAGGCAGGCGCCAAACGAGCGATTCCAGCTTTTCGGCGCGCAGCGCTTCCTCGAACGCATTGCGCGTCACCCCGCGCTTGAGCCCGGCGAGAACGGCGGCGTCGCCCGTCGTTCCGGCGATATACCAGTTTTCCGTTTTGGGTTCGCCTCCAAGCTCCGGCGCGATCCCTGCGGGCGGATGCACCTGGAGGCTGAGACGCTCGCGGCAGTCGAGCCATTTCACGAGGATTGGAAACCTGCGCTTGGGCGGCCAATCCGGACCCATGATCGTCTCCGTATTGTCTTCGATGACAGTACGAAGCGACTTTCCAGCGAAGTTACCGCCGGAAACTTCGGAAGTCGCCTCTTGACGGTCAACGATCTCCCAACTCTCGCCGATAGGACGGTTTTCCGGCAGCTTGCGCCCGAGGTGGTATGCAAAAGCCCGTCCGCCCCACACCCTTTCCTGGTAAATAGGCTTGAAAAGTAAGTATTCCATTCACCAATCTTAAGCACAGTCGCTAAATTCCCGTCAAATCCCATTCCGACCTTGTCAGGTTCGCACAGGCCTTTCACAATCAGGTCGATATAAAAAATGGGGAAAGCGAGTAAACAGACCTCTTCGCCGACAGCGTCATTCCGCCCGCGCGGAGCGCGCCCGCGCCCGTTGCTCGGTATCCTCGCCCTGATTTTCGCGCTCATCTCGGCTTTCTCGCTCGGCGTCTACTCTCCGGCACACAACCCGCGCTTCAATACCGACGCCCCCGACCAACTGCTCACCGGCCTGTGGGGCATGAACGGCGCCTACTACGCCTTTCTCACCCTCGGCGTGGCGGCGTTTGCCATCCCTTTCTTCGCGGTGTGGCTCGCCTACATGTTTTTTCTCGCGCACAGCCATAAGCTGCGCCTCCTCAAGATTGCCTCCATAGCCGTCATTCTCCTGTCCTTCACCGTCTTTGCGAGCATGGCACAGATGGAGTGGCGCAACGGCGAGCTGCCGCTCTTCGACGCCAACCACCTGCCTCATGGACTCGGCGGGCTTGTCGGGAAGGTGGTCTACGTGCAATACATGTCCACTTTTCTCGGCTTCCTCGGCAGCTTCATCATCTTCGGTGTGCTCGGTCTCTTTGCCGTTGTCTATCTCTTCCAAGACAATCTCTTTAACGACACCCGCCTCCGCCTCGACGCCGCCGCCAAACATTTCGCCGAAAAGCGTGCGGAGTGGGCGAAAAACCGAGAGGAGAGAAATCGACTCAAAAAGGTGGAGAAGACTGCCAAGGCGAAGATCGAAGCGAACGCGAAGAAGGCGGAGCGCATGAAAGAAGAGGCCGCACAGGTTTCCGCCGAGGAGGCCTCTGCCAAGGACGGCGGGACCGACGGCAAGAAGAAGCGCTCATCCATTTTCGCAGCCTTCAGCGGCCTCTTCCGGCGCAAGCCCAAAGCCGCGCAGCGCGAGGAGGGCACCGCGGCCCAACCGTTTGATCCCATTGTCGAAGGCCCCGGCGATGAAGCCTACCCGAAGACTGCCGCTACGGCGAAAAGCAAAGGATCTGCCGCTCAGCAAAAGCGCGATACTTCCAAGCCGCTTCTCGACACCGGTGATCGCGGGGAAGAGGCGGCGCAAAACGGTAGCGCGGCCATCGGCGCGGGCAACCTGGCCCTCAAGAAGGGCGCCGCAGGCGATTCCGGCGGCAACCTGAAAATCATCGCCAGCGAACAAACGAGAAAGGCCAATGTCGCCCAACCGGCCAAACGCGGCAACTTTGTCTTCCCGCCTCTCAAACTCCTCGCCGAACCGCAGCCGCCGCCAGAAGAGGACACCACCGAGATGCACCAGCAGACAGCGGACCTTCTCATCCGCACACTGGACGAATTCGGCGTCAAGGTGACGATGGGTGAAGTCCATGCCGGCCCCGTCATCACCCGCTACGATGTCTACCCCGCCGCAGGGGTGCGCGTGGAGAAAATCCTCAGCCTCGATAAGAACATTGCCCTCGGTCTCAAGGCGCTCTCCGTGCGGATCCTCGCCCCTGTTCCGGGCAAAGGTTGTGTGGGCATCGAAGTGCCCAACCGCAAACCGCAGTCCGTTTTCATCCGCGATATCCTCGAATCCGAGGACTGGGTAAACACCAAAGCCGAGATTCCCGTCGCGCTCGGCAAAGAGGTCTCCGGCAAACCCATGATCGCCGACCTCACAAAGATGCCGCACCTCCTCATCGCGGGTTCCACCGGTTCCGGCAAGACCGTCTGCATCAACTCCATCATCACCTCGTTGCTCTACCATTCGAGCCCCGATGATATCCGCTTCGTCATGGTCGACCCCAAGATCGTGGAAATGCAGGTCTACAACACCCTGCCCCACATGCTTGTGCCGGTCGTCACCGATCCCAAGAAGGTGCCCAACGCGCTGAAATACCTCCTCAACCAAATGGAGCAGCGCTACCAGATTTTCGCCCAAGTGGGCGTGCGCAATATCGCCGGATACAATGCCAAGATGGCGAAAAACCGCAGCGATGCCCGCGAAGCCGAAGCCCGTGCGGCCGAGATCGACGCCTCCCTCTCGCCCGAGGAACGGGCCGCCGCAGCAGCAGCCGTGGAAGTGCCGCGCGACCCGGAAGCCGACACGGAACTACCCGGAAAACTGCCCTACATCGTTTGCATCGTCGACGAACTGGCCGACCTCATGATGGTTGCCCCCGCCGATATCGAAACGGGAATTGCCCGCCTCGCCCAACTCGCCCGCGCCGCCGGCATCCATCTGATCCTCGCCACGCAACGGCCCTCTGTCAACGTCATCACCGGTGTCATCAAGGCCAACCTGCCCAGCCGCATCGCCTTCAAAGTCGCCTCCAAGGTCGACTCGCGCACCATCCTCGACACCCACGGCGCCGACCACCTCATCGGCAAGGGCGACATGCTCTTCCTCCCGCCCGGCTCCGCCGACCTCGTCCGCTCGCAAGGGGCCTTCGTTGGCGACGACGAGATCAGCGGCATCGTCGAATACATAACCGAGCACAACGGCGAGCCGATCTTTGACGAACAGTTTCAGCGCACCGTCGAAGAGGGTGAAGACCCGGACGGCGAAAGCGGTCCCGACGGCGAGTGGGATGACGAACTCGTGCCCGATGCCATCGAAGTCATCCGCAGCTCACGCCGGGCGTCCACATCCATGCTTCAGCGCCGCCTCAAGATCGGCTACAACCGTGCCGCACGCATCATGGAAATCCTCGAGGACCAAGGTATGGTCGGCCCCGAAAACGGTTCCAGCCCGCGTGAAATCCTCGTCGAACTGGATTGAGCCTCCATCAGTCTCAAATACGCCGATCTTCTCAACTCGCGAGACCGCCCCCTCGGATCTTCATCTTTCATCTAAAACGTTGTCTCGGCGTCCTCTACCGGGAGTGCGTCACGGTGCGCTTGAGTTTGCGCAACATTTCCGCCTTGGTCTGCCTTCCCCGAAGCAACAGCAAGTTTGCGTGCGAGGGTGAAAGCGCGAGCCCCCCTCGGAAATGAGCGGCGGCTTCGCCGCAGAGCGGCAGCCGGAAAATCGGTTCCTTGATTCGCTCAATCAAAGACAGCGCTCATCGCCCGATCAGCATTTTCCTTCAAAATGGTAACCGATTGATCAAATTGCTCTTTTTCCTCGTCGGAAAGAGGAAATTCATAGGTACGTTCGATACCTTTAGCCCCGACGACGCACGGCACCCCGGCGTAAACATCGCGGTGGCCGTACTCGCCTTGCAGAAGAGCCCCGGTGGCGAGCACCAGTTTCTCATCGCGGATAATCGAGCGAACCACTTCGGCGAGAGTTGCGCCGATACCGTAGTAAGTCGCGCGCTTGCGGCTGATGATTTCGTAGGCCTTACGGTAGATACGGGTATGCATCGCCTTGCGTGCTTCGGCATCCAAGCCAACGTCCAAATACATTTTCTCGGTAATGGGAATGCCATGAATAGTGGCGTTGGCGAAGGTCGAGACCGAGGAGTCGCCGTGTTCGCCCACAACGAATGCGCCGATGGCGTGGGGTGAAACGCCGAAGGATTTCGACATTTCCAGTTTGAGACGGGCTGTGTCGAGAGTGCAGGATGAGGAAAGCACGCGACCGGGATCAAAACCAGTGGCGCGTTGGTAGGCGTAAGTCATGATATCAACCGGATTCGAAGCAATCACTGTAATCCCGTTGAAGCCCTGCTCTTTGACTTGTCCGGCAATGCTGGCCATCACCTTGACGTTGTCTTCGATCATTTGTAGACGGGATTCGCCGTCTTTCTGCGGCCGACCCGCGGAGATCACGAGAACGTCGGCATCGCCCACGATATCATAGTCGCCAGTGTAGACCTTGCGTGCCGGACGATGAACAACCGGCAAAGCGTCCTCAAGATCCATGGCATGCCCAAAGGCAACCTCCTTGGCTATGTCAATAATGCCATATTCCTGGGCCAATCCTTGATTGATCGCCGAATAAACGAATGAGGTGCCGACCGCGCCGGATCCGATAAGAACGATTTTAATGTCTTTGCTCATAAGGGTAATGGAAGGATAAAAGCCGGATGGCTTACGCGTGCGAGAACTTGGTTGTCAATGGGAAAGGCTGTAAGAGCACGGAGCTACCACATTCACTACACCTTTCTTGTTAGTTCTACATTGTGGGAACAGAAGGACCTGCCTCCGGGCTTGGGTTGCCGCCGAAGCGGCTTCAGAGGAGGCATCTGCTCCGGCAAAAGCACCCCGCGCTATAGAACACAGTTTCTCGAAGAAATTTGATGTTGCAATGTCTTTCCGGAATGTGGCACACAGGGCTTTGATAATTTACTTTTCAGCGTGTGGAAGATTTTCTTGAAGAAATGTGTTGTGTCCGGTGTCCGTGTGCTTCACGGTTAGCTCATTATGGGTGAAATCAGAATAAAACGTGATGACGGGTCGGCGGTGTACCATGTAACATCGCGTGTGATCCAGAAGCGTCGGTTGCTGTTGGAGGGGCAGCGGGAGGTGTGGGTGGCGGCGCTGCATCGCGCGGCGGAGTTCAGCGGCGTGGAAGTGATCACGTATTGTGTGCTGGAGACGCACTTCCATATCCTTGTGCGCATCGATCCGGCGGCGCGGCTGTGCGACGACGCCACCTTGGTGCGGCGCTACCGCGCGCTCTATGGGACTTCGCGGGCGCAGTGGAGCGGGCTCAATGCGGATGAGCT
>SKLD01000191.1 GCA_007123395.1 Opitutales bacterium | reverse complement strand
CATCGACTTGAACGCGGTGCGGGCGGGTCTGGCGGATCTGCCGGAGAACTACCGCTGGTGCGGCTACGCGGAAGCGCTGGCGGGGAGGGAGTCGCTCCGCCGCGCGCTCGCCGCGTGCTTCCCGGTGACGAAGGACGCGGCGGAAGCCCTCGCGCGCTACCGTTTACTGCTGCTTGGGAAGGGAGCAGGGGCGAAAGGCGACGGCACGGGCAGGCGGATCGATCCGACGGCGCTGCTGGAGGCGGTAAAAAACGGCGGGGAGCTGCAGCCGCACGAGCTGCTGCGGCTGCGCGCGCGGTTTCTCACGGAGGGCCGTGTCTTGGGAACGCGTGATTGGCTGGAAGACGGAGAAGGCGCGCGTGTCCTTGCCATGCTGAAGCGCCCGCCGCCCACCCGGCTGGTCGAGGTGCTCGACAATGTGGATCTGGCGGTGGCGCGCTCGCGGGCGGGGTATTGTGCCCTTGAGCATCCTCGGGAGTGACTTCCGCTGCCGATTTTCGATCCGGGCAGGGTCATTCCGACACAGTAGAAGCCCTATGGAAATGTATGCATGTCTCATATAACTGCCGTATCTTTGGTCGGCAGGCCGGAAAGCGGGCGGTGAGCGGGCGGTGAGCGGGGGAGACACTTTTTTGGACCCGGCGTGTCTTTTTTCTTGCGCGACTGAGACCCGGTCTCGATATTCCGCACTGTTATGAGAATGCGTCTCAAATTCAAATGCGCCAAACAAACACGCCCGCGCGGCCGGACGGCGCGTCTTCTGCGGATAGTCTCGGGCTGCGCGGCCGGACTAGCGGCGACTGCGGCGCTTTCGGCGCAAGGTGGGAGCAGCGTTGTGGAACTGGATCCGTTCACGGTCTTCGGCGGTCCCGAGGGGGTGGTCTTTACGCCGGGAGCGGGCTACCTTATCGGCGAGCGGGAATTGGAGATCCACCGCTACGACAACATTGACCAAGCGATCCGGCGCGTGCCGGGGGCTTACTTCCGGACGGAGGACGGCTACGGTCTCTTTCCGAACATCAGTTTCCGCGGGGTGGGCTCGATGCGCACATCGAAGCTCACGGTGATGGAGGACGGCATCCTCTCGGCTCCGGCGCCCTACGCGAACCCCTCGGCTTACTACACGCCGACGACCGGCCGCATGCGCGGGCTGGAGATCCTGAAGGGTTCGAGTCAGGTTAAATACGGTCCACGAACGACCGGCGGGGTGCTCAATTTTCTTTCCACGGCGATCCCGGCGGAGGGTGCCGGACGGATCGCCCTGACTGTCGGTGAAAACGAGGAACTACGGTTCCACGGCTACTACGGCGAAGTTTTCGCCACGGAGGCGGGGGATGTTGGTGTGCTTGTCGAGCATTACTTCCGCCGCACCGACGGGTTCAAGAGCATTGACACCAACGCGACCTTCGCGGGCGGCTCGACGGGCTTCGTGAAGAACGAGCCCATGCTCAAGCTGTCATTCACGCCGGCCAACGGCCCAGCCCAGCGCTTTGAAATGAAGGTGGGCTACACCGACCTCGTGGCGGACGAGACTTATCTTGGTCTCACGACGGAGGATTTCCGGGCCGACCCGCACCGCCGCTACATTTCCACCCAGTTCGACCGTATTCCCACGGAGCAGTGGCGCACCCACCTACGCCATGTCATCGATCTCGGGCCGGACACGAGCCTTCTGAGCACGGTGTATTACAATCAATTTTCCCGCTCGTGGTACAAGCTCCACGACGTGCGCCGCATCGGCGGCGGGGCGGTCTCGCTCGCCGGGGCGCTGGCGGGCTCGCCGTTCTACGACGGTGCCGGGGCCATTGCGGGCACGGAGGGCGAGCCCTTGGCGGTGCTGCGCGGCGAGGCTGCGGGCATTTGGCGTGTGCGCGACAATAACCGTGCCTACAAGTCCTACGGGGTCGAATCAATTCTCCGCCACAGTGTCGACGCGGGCGCGGTGACCCATGCCTTGGAGTTCGGCGCGCGTTTGCACGAAGACTATGAGGACCGTTTCCAGAAGCAGGACGACTACACGGTGGATGCCGCCGGGAACGTGACGGGTGTCGTGCGCCGTCAGTTGGGCACCCAGGACAACCGTCGCGGTACGGCGCGCGCCCTCGCGCTCTATGCCAAGGATTCCATTTCGTGGGACGGGCTGACGGTAGTGCCGGGAATCCGGTATGAGCGGATCCGCTACAAGGACGAGCGGCGCGGCACCAACCCGGATTCGCCTGATTTCAATCAGGTGACGAGCGTGCGGCGCGGTACGTTGGACGTCGTCGCCCCCGGGGTGGGGGCGACCTACGCCATGGGCCACGGCTGGACGGCCTTCGGGGGCGTGCACCGCGGCTTCTCCCTGCCTTCGCCCGGCGCGGCCGTGAATCCCGCAAATCCTGTCGCAGAGGAGACCTCGGTCGGCTACGAACTCGGTGCCCGCTACGACCGCAACGGCGCCCTGCGCGGCGAGGCCGTTCTCTTTTGGACCGATTTCTCCAACCTCATCGTGCCCGACAACATCGGCGGCGCGGGCACAGGCGTGACGGAGAACGCCGGCGACGTGCGCACCCGCGGCCTCGAACTCGCGGCCACCTTCGACCCTGGTCTCCTCAACGGCTGGGGTTTCCGCAATCCGTATTCCCTGGCCTTCACGTATACCGACGCGACCATCCGCAGCGACGTGAGCGCCTCGGGCACAAGCGGAGGCGCGGTCGAATCGATCTTCGCGGGGGGCGCGCGCGGCAACCGCCTGCCCTACGTTCCCCGCCACCAGATTTCGCTAGGCGCGGGGCTGGAGTTCGAGCAATTCGGGTTTTATGTCGACGCCTTCTACGTGGCCTCGACCTACGCCTCGGCCAATAACAGCGCGGAGGAGATCAATCCTTTCGGCGGGCCGGACCTTGGCCCCGTGCCTGACGCCCGCTTTGGCAAGAATGATGCCTACTTTCTTCTTGATGTCGCGGTCCACTATGAAGTTTTGCCCGGCGTCCGTCTCAAGGCCGGTGTGCAGAACCTCCTCGACCGTGAATACATCGCCTCGCGCATCCCCCACGGGCCCCGGCCCGGCCACCCCCGCTTCTTCCATGCGGGAATGACATGGGACTTCTGAGGCAGAGCCCTTTCGTCAACAGTCCGTAGTGACCGGGACGGACGGATGTCATCGGTCAGCTCTCACGCCGCGGCCATCCGGGCGGGCGATTCCGGAGCGCGCCGTAGGCACCGAGGCCGAGGAGGGCAGAGAGTGCGACAAACCAGTCCCCGAAGCGGACGTAAGGGGTCAGCTTTCCCGCTTGGTAGGGGTTGATGGCGAAGGGCGCGCTCTGCGTGCCTTGAAAGTAGATCGTGCCGCCGGGCCCGGTGACGACGTGGCGGATGCCGCCGAATTCGTCGATCCATCCGCTCCATCCGGCGTTGCCGACACGAAGCACGGGGCGGCGCGTTTCGACGGCGCGGAGGACAGAGTGGGCGGCGTGCTGGTAGGCGCCGGCCTCTTCGCGGAACCATGTGTTGTTGGTGGCGACGAAGAGGAAATCCGCCCCCGCGCGCACGGACTCGCGCGCGAGCCCGGGAAAGATGTCCTCGAAGCAGATAAGCGAACCGACGCGGTAGACGGCGTCACTCACTTCAAGGGGAACGAGCTGGGCGCCTTCGCCGGGGTGGAAGGAACCGGGCAGGGGCACGACTTTGTCGAGGAAGGGAAGGAACCGTGTGAAGGGCACGTATTCACCGAAGGGCACGAGGCGTCGCTTGGCGTAGAAGCGCGGGCGTAATCCGCGCTCCGGTTGGGCGACAAAGACGGCGTTGTACCAACGCGCGTCGGGATCGGTGCGGTCGCCCACGACGGCGATGTTGCCCATGAGAAGAGGGCGGTCGAGAAGGTCGACGAGGTCCTCTACCCACGCGCGCATGTGCGGATCGCCGTAGACGGGAAAGGGGGTAGGGGCCTCGGGCCATACGATGACATCCGCGCCGAGGTAAAGACCCAATTGAGAAACGCGGGCAAGGTCGTCGAGCACTTGCTGCGTGTAGTCGCGGTCCCACTTCTCCGAGGGGCGGGCGTAGGGCTGGATGAAGGCCGCCTCGAAGACCGGCTCTCCGCGCCCGCGCTCCCCGCCGAGACGGAGACCGCCGAAAACGGAGAGCGCGAGAAGGGTCATCGCTGTGTAGAACTCCGGATTGAAGCGGGTGTACCATGTGCCGCGTCGCTGCGTGAGCAGTTGCACGACGTAGAAGACGATGGCGAAATTGAAAAAGATAAGTAGGAAGGAGACGCCCCACGCCCCGGTGACAGAAGCGGGTTGCAGGAGGAGCGGGCGCTGCCATTGGCTCGCGGCGAGCGGCAGCCAGGGGAATCCCGTGAGGATCCACGAACGTACCCACTCGAGGACGACCCACAACCCGGCGAGCCCGAGGAGGGCGAGGACGCGGCGGCCCTTGGGCAATCCCCATGTGCGGACAAATACCCAGCGCAGGGCGAGTGCCCATACGACGAGGAACAGCGCGAGGATGGCACTGAGAAGGAGCGTTACGGACCATCCGATAAAGACGCCGCCTGCCACCCCCGCCTCGACGGCGAAATGGCGCAGCCAGATGATAAGGGCAAACCACGCCGCCCAACCGCACCCGAAGGCCACGAGCGCGACTTCGCGGTAGCGCGGTTGGAAAACGAGGATCCAGACGATGAGCGGGATCGCCCATATATAGGCGGCCTCGGCGACATCCCATGGCGGAAAGGCGGCAAAGAGGGCGACAGCGGAGAGTGCCGCCGTCGCCGCGGCGGCGAGGGGCCGTGTCCACGGCGGCCATGCCGCGGCCGGGCCGCGCGGGCCGTCGGCTATTTCCGGACGAGTTGCCAGCCCTGCTCCTTCACGAGTTTCTCGGCCTTTTTCCACTTCATGCTCTCGGTCTTGCCGTCGCGTTGGATGGTGACGGTTTCGTTGCGCTTGGGCTCGTTTTCCACTTGCACGGGCTTGCGCTCGATCTTGGGCAGTCTGATGTCACGGCCGCCGCGCGCGGCGGCACCGACGCCCGCGCCAACAGGAGCGGCGGCACCTTGGTCGCCGTCGGGATCGGACGGGCCGGAGGTGCGCGCGCGACTGTGCATGCGCGCCATGAGTTGGTCGAAGGCCCGCAGATTTGTCACGCTGCGGAAAATGCTTGTGCAGATTTCGGAACGCACCTGCGTCATCATCTGCTCGAAATAGGCGTAAGCTTCGTTCTTGTATTCGACGAGCGGATCCTTCTGCCCGTAGCCGCGCAGGCCGACGCTTTGGCGCAGGTCTTCCATCTCGGTGAGGAGGCCTTGGTAGTTGCGGTCGATGCAGCTGATGACGACGAAACGTTCGAGGCGTTTGAGAGCTTCGGGTTCCTCCGCCTCCTGCTTCATGCGATAGGCTTCACGGACTTTGGCGAGAACGAGTTCGGCGGCTTCATCGGCGCTCTTGCCCTGGATTTCCTCCGTCTTGAGGATGATAGGGAAGGTCTGCCCCGCCCACGAGGCGAAGTTCTTCTCTTCCTCGTTGTCCTCGGTGTCGCGCCCGACGTTAAATTCATCGACCTTGGCATCAACCTCCTCGGCGATCAGCTCGAAGATGATCTCGCTCGGGTCTTCGGTGGTGATGGCGTCGTTGCGCAGACCGTAAATGACTTCGCGCTGCTTCGAGCCGACGTCGTCGTACTGCAGGAGCCGGCGGCGGATCGAGTAGTGATGCTGCTCGACGGTCTTCTGTGCCCGTTCGATCATGGGATTGAGCCAGCGGTGTTCGAGCGGCTCGCCTTCCTCGAAGGAGCTTTCGAGGAGCTTGCCCGCGCTGCCTTGGCTGTAGAGGCGCATGAGTTCGTCCTCAAGGGAGAGGAAAAAGCGTGTCACCCCGGGGTCGCCCTGCCGCGCGCAGCGGCCGCGCAACTGGCGGTCGATCCGGCGCGAGGTATGGCGCTCAGTACCGATGACGTAAAGCCCGCCGGCGTCGGCGACGCCCTCGCCGAGTTTGATGTCGGTGCCGCGGCCCGCCATGTTGGTGGCGATGGTGACGGCCCCTCGCTGTCCCGCGCGCGCCACAATCTCGGCTTCCTGGGCGTGGAACTTGGCGTTGAGGACGCTGTGAGTGATGTTCTTGCGGCGCAGCATGCGCCCGAGGAGTTCGGAGGCGTCGACCGACACCGTGCCGACGAGGCACGGCTGACCGCGTTTCTGCGCATCCTCGATTTCGCCAACGACGGCGTTGTACTTCTCACGCCGCGTCTTGTAAATGACGTCGTTGTTGTCGATACGGATGCACGGCTTGTTCGTCGGGATGACCATGACGGACAGCTTGTAGATGTCCTTGAATTCGTTAGCCTCGGTCTCGGCCGTGCCCGTCATGCCCGCCAGTTTCTCGTAGAGGCGGAAGTAGTTCTGCAGCGTGATCGTGGCGTAGGTCTTGGACTCCTTCTCAATCTTGACATTCTCCTTGGCTTCGACCGCTTGGTGGAGCCCGTCGGACCAACGCCGCCCCGGCATGACGCGGCCCGTGTTTTCGTCGACGATCATCACCTTGCCCTCCTGCACGACGTATTCAACGTCGCGCTCGTAGAGGCTGTAGGCGCGCAGGAGCTGGCTGATGCAGTGGATTTCCTCGCTCGTGTGCTCGAACTCGCTCTGGGCATCGGCCTTGGCTTTGGCCTTTTCCTTGGGGTCTAGCTCGTCGCGCGCGTCGATCTCCATGTAGCGCGTGGGTAGATCGGGCAGAACAAAGGCGTCGGGATTGTCCGGGCGGAGGAACTCGCGGCCTTTTTCGGTGAGGTCGCTGCTTCGCTGCTTTTCATCGAGGGTGAAATAGAGTTCCTCCTTGAGGGCGTAGCGGCGGTTTTTGTTGAAGTCGCCTGCCATCTCCAGATCGAAGGCGTCGAAGGCCTTGCGGATAGGACCCTCTTCGAGAAGCCGCAGAAGAATTTTGTTCTTCGGCATGCCCTGCTTAACCTGCCACATGAGGGTATAGGGATCGTTGTCGTGCGGCTCCTCCGGCACGGGCAGGGGCTCCTCGCCGCGCTTGGCGCGGTCTTTGTTTTCCTTTTCGATCCGGACGATTTCCTTGAGGCGTTTCTCGGCCTCTTCGCGCTCCGACTTTACCTGCTCTTCGCCTTTTTCAAGCTCCGCCCTTGCTTCCGAGATGAGCCGGTTGCACAACTGGGTCTGCTTGCGTACGAGGCGCTCGATGAGAGGCTTTAGTTCCATGTAGGGCGCTTCGCGGTCGCTCTGCACCGGCCCGGAAATGATCAGCGGCGTGCGCGCCTCGTCGATCAGGATAGAGTCGACTTCGTCGATGATACAGAAAAAGTGGTCCCGCTGCACTTGCTGTTCGCGCGTCGTCGCCATGCCATTGTCGCGCAGGTAGTCGAAGCCGAACTCGCTCGCCGTGCCGTAGGTGATGTCCTTATTGTAGGCTTCCCGCTTCTCGTCGGGCGGCTGCATGTTTTTGATCACCCCCACGCTGAGGCCGAGAAAAGAATAGAGGTGCCCCATCCATTCGGCGTCGCGCTGGGCGAGGTACTCGTTGACTGTGACGAGTTGCGCCCCCCGCCCGGCAATCGCGTTGAGGTAGAGGGGCAGGGTGGCGACGAGGGTCTTGCCCTCGCCGGTGGCCATTTCCGCGATCATGTTCTGGTGCAGGGCCATGCCGCCGAGCAACTGGACGTCGTAATGCACCATGTTCCACACGTCCTTCGTGCCGACATACTCGATCTCCTGCCCGCAAAGGCGCCGCGCCGCGTTTTTCGCCACCGCGAAGGCCTCGGGCAGGAGGTCGTCGAGAGTTTCGCCCTTTTGGAAGCGCGCGCGGAACTCCTCCGTCTTCGCCCGCAACGCCTCGTCGGACAGGCTCTGGTAGGACGCCTCGATTTCGTTGATACGCTGTACGAGGGGCCGTGCCTTCTTGTAAAAGCGGCGGTAGTGGCTCCCGGAAAGTCTTTTGAGAATCTTCTGAAACATCACGCGATATGCAAACCCCCCACCCAAGGGCATTCCCCCCGCCATGGCAAGCTTGGGCGGAAATCCGCCCGGAAACGAAAAAAGCCCGCCGGGCGGGCGGGCTTTTGGAGTGGCGGAACGTAAAGTCTACTTCAGCTTGTCGTAGGCGCCGTCGGCGACTTTGGTGATGACCGCATAGCTGATGTCATAGCTGTAGCGGAGCGAGTTCTTCGAGGCCCCCGCCTTGAGTTCCTTCTTGATCGCGTCACGCAGCTCCGGAGTCATTTTCGTACGCTTGCGCTTGCCGGTGGCGGAAGATGCCTTGGAAGGGGTCTTCCCGGCCGCACCCGTGCGCGTGACGGAGCGGATGTTAAACTTGTTCATAAGTGCTTTGATCAAGGCGCGCGGCGTGGCGTAGCCGCTCTTTTTGAGGAGTTCGTCGAGCTTCTTATCCTCCTCCTTGCTCTCTTTAATTTTCGCTTGGAGCTTTTCTTTTTCCTTCGCGAGGCGTGCTTCTTTTTTTTCGAGCTCTTTCAGCTCTTCGGTGAGGTCTGTGATCATATTTATGCTTCAGATGTTAACAAAGTGAAAACGAACGCCTTCTGGACTATAATGCAAGCTTTGAGTGTATGGTTTTGGCGAATTCGTTGGAAAATGTAGTGCCGAGGGTGCTTCGCCACAGTGGAATGTGGAAGAAAAGAAGAATGCGCATGCGGTCGGTGTAAAATGAGGTCGCATTTCCCTAAATCGGCGTTCCGCACACTGACGTCATTCGCTGCGAAGGCGGTGAAGGATCACCGTAGGCTAAGGCGTGCCGCGCCCGCACGGTGGCCCGGTCTCATCCATGCGCCATGACGGTTTGACCGCGCGGCATCATTCTCACGATGGGCGGTCGGGGTCGCCGGCATTGTAGCGTTCGATCCACGCCCGGCTCCACGTCGCGAAGTCGCCTTGTTCGATGTGCGCGCGGGCTTCCTCCATTAGATGTAGATAAAAGTGGACGTTATGAACACTGAGAAGGACGGCGCCGAGAATTTCCCCCGCCATGACCAAATGACGAAGGTAGGCGCGGGAAAACTGTGCGCAAACCGGGTTATCCAACCCTTCGACGAGCGGGCGCGGATCTTCGCGGAAGCGGTGGTTTTTGAGATTGATCTTTCCGTGAGGCGTGAAAGCCACGCCGTGGCGCGCCTCGCGGGTGGGCATGACACAGTCGAACATGTCCGCGCCGTATCCAACCATGCGCAAGAGCTGCGGCGGGGTTCCCACACCCATGACATAACGGGCTTTGCCATCTGGCAGACACGCCGCGGCGGTTTCCACTTGCGGCATCATCTCTTCTTCACTCTCGCCCACGCTCACACCGCCGATGGCGTATCCGGGGAAGTCCATTTGCGCGAGTGCTTGTGCACACTCACGCCGCAAATCTTCGAAACGTCCGCCCTGCACAATGGCGAAAACCTGGTGGCCGGAGAGAAAACCGGAGGCGGTGGCGTGCTCGAGGCTCATCTGCGCCCACGTCACGGAGCGGCGCACCGCTTCCTCCGCCTCCCCGCGCGGACACCCGGCGGGCGGACATTGGTCCAGCACCATCGCGATATCCGAGCCGAGGTCGCGCTGGATATCCATGACCTCGCGCGGGCCGAGAAACACCTCGCTTCCGTCGAGGTGGGAGCGGAAGCGCACCCCGGTATCGTCCATGCGCCGCAGTTGCGCGAGACTGAAGGCCTGGAATCCCCCGCTGTCCGTCAGGATCGGGCGGTCCCAGCCCATAAAGGCGTGGAGACCGCCGAGTTTGCGGATGAGGCGCGGCCCCGGGCGCAGATTCAGGTGGTAGGTGTTGCCGAGGAGGATCTGCGTGCCGACGGCCTTGAGGTCGCGCGGTTGCAGGCCTTTCACTGTGGCCTGTGTGCCGACGGGCATGAAGACGGGCGTTTCGATGTCGCCGCGCGCCGTATGCACACGCCCGCGCCGCGCCTTTGTGTCCGTGTCCTCCGCGAGAAGGGTGAAAGCTTTGTCCATGGGAAAAACACCGCAGGCTGTTGTCGCTCATCTCCGCTGGCAATGCGGAACGTAACTCCCAAGCTTTGCCGCTCATGCGCCCGTGGCGGCGGAGCCACGGCACCCTGCCCACGGAACCGGCCGCCATGACAACGACGCAATGAATTACCGGGCCGTGCCGTGGGTTTTTGCCGGGCTAACGTGGGGGAGCAAAAGGTTGCGCGGGTCCGGAGCGAAGCTTGACAGCGCGATTCGGGCGCGGTGTATTTGTCGTTTTTCCATTTGTGCCGACGGGGAAAAGTGGGTCGAGGCCCGCTTTTTTTTATCGGCTGAGAAACAGACAACCATTCAACCCAGACCGATGAGCCAAGAGATACTTTCCGTTCTCGAATATATGGAGAAGGAGAAGGGGATCCCGCGCGACGACATGATCGCGGCGATCACCAATGCCATTCGCAGTGCCGCGCAGCGGGGCGTGAACGCCGGCCAGGAGTTGAAGATCGAGATCAACCCCAAAAGCGGTGCCTTGAAGGCATGGTCGATTCTGGAAGTGGTTGACTCCGTGAGTGATCCGCGGCGCGAGATCCATATCGAGAAAGCCCGCCAGCTCAACCCGCAGGCGGAGGTCGGGGTGTTCATCGAAAAGGAAGTCGACCCCGAGGCGCTCGGGCGCATCGCCGCGCAGACAGCACGCCAGGCGATCATGCAGCGCCTGCGTCAGTTCGAGAAGGAGCGCATCTACGACGATTACAAAGACCAGGTGGGCGACATCGTTTCCGGGATCGTGCGCCGCCGCGAGCGCGGCGACCTCATTGTCGATCTCGGCAAGGCCGAGGCCATTCTGCCGCCGCGCGAGCGGGTTCCCGGCGAGGACTACGCGCCGGGCGAGCGTATCCGCTGCCTCCTCCTCAACATCGAGCCGACCAACCGCGGTCCGGAGCTGATCCTCTCCCGCGCGAGCGTGAAGTTCGTCCGTCGCCTCTTCGAACTGGAGGTGGCGGAGATCGCCGACGGGACGGTCGTCCTCGAGGCCATCAGCCGCGAGCCCGGCTACCGCTCGAAGATCGCGGTGAGCAGCAACGATCCCAAAGTCGATCCCGTCGGGGCCTGCGTGGGCGCGCGCGGGGCGCGCGTGAAGAGCATCGTGCGCGAACTCGGCGGCGAGAAGATCGACATCGTGAAGTATTACGAGGATCCCGTCGAAATGCTCGCGGAAGCGATCCGTCCGGCGGAGCCCCGTAACATCCGTGTCGACGAGAAAAACCGCCGCATTTACTTTGAAGTCAGCGAAGACGACCTCTCTATCGCCATCGGCCGCCGCGGCCAGAATGCCCGGCTCACCTCCCGCCTCATCGGCTGGAAGCTCGACATCGCCAAGGAGCAGGTCGCCGAGGTCGGCTTCGATGCGAAGATGCGCGAGGCCATCCGCGGTTGGGAGGGCGTCGAAGGCATCTCCGACGAGGTGGCGGCCTTTCTCGTCCAGCAGGGTCTGGTCAGCCCCGAGACATTCGAGGGCGTGGAGGCGAAGGACCTCGTCGCCATGGGCTTTGGCGAAGAGGATGCGGCGCGTCTCGTGGAGATCGTCGCGGCGCACCGGAGCGTCCAGTCCTGAAGCTCGCTTTTGCCGCCGTCCCATCCGTCCGCAAACCGAGAGAACAATACGTTATGGCCGTTAGAATCTACCAGCTTTCCAAAGAAATCGGAATGGAAAACCCCGAGTTGATCGCGCTCCTGCGCGACCGGGGATATGAGGTCAAGAGCGCCTCCAGCACTATCGACAATATCTCCGCGGAGAGTCTGCGCGAGGAGTTCGCACCTGAGCCGGAAAGCGGTGAGAAGCCCGCTGAAGAAGAGACCGCTGCGCCCGAGCCGGAAAAACCTGCCGTCCCCAAGCCCCCGGCCGGGGCGATCATCCGCACCAAGGAGGACATCGAACGCGAGCGTCTTGAGCGTGAAAAGGAGGAGGCCGAGCGCAAGGCGCAGGCGGCCCCGCCGCCCGCTCCGCCGCGGATCACCTCCCCGGGCAAAGCACCGCCGCCGCTGCCTAAAGGTCCTGCTGTGACGATCCGCCCGGGCGCGGCCCCCGGCTTCCGTCCGCCGCCGCGCCCCGGAAAGGGCGGTGGCGTCAAACCCTCTTTCCCGAAGGCGATTCTCCGTCCGGAAGCACCCAAGGAGGCGGCCCATCCGGAGAAATCGAAGCCGGAAGCGGAAGCCAAGGCAAAACCCGAGGCACCCGCCGCGAAGGACGCACCCCGCGCGGGTGCGCCGCCCAAGCTACCGCCACGCGGGCCCGCGCCGGTGGCGCCGCCGCGTATTTCCGCGCCCCGGCCGATGGTGCCTCCCGTCCCGGCCAAGCCGCCCGCTGCGCCTAAGCCTGACGAGGCCCCGGAAGCCGACGAAGCCGCCACCGAAGACGCGGAAGAATCCGCGCCGCCGGCGGAGCCGAAGCTCATTCCCGTGCAGGTGAAATCGCCCATCGTCGTGCGCGACTTTGCCGGCGTCATCGGGCGCAAACCCTTCCAGATCATTTCCGAGTTGATGGAACTGGGGATTTTCGCCTCGATGAATTCCGTCATCGAGGAGGAGGTTGCGACCAACATCGCGCGCTCCAAGGGCCTCGAACTCATCGTCCGCCACCGCGGCGAAGGCGGCCCGCAGAAAAAAGAAGAAGAGGCCAAGGATGTCGACGAGAGCGCCCTCCTCGAGCCCCGCCCGCCGGTTATCTGTATTCTCGGCCACGTTGACCACGGTAAGACGACGCTCCTCGACACCATCCGCAAGACCAACGTCGTGGCGGGCGAGCACGGCGGCATCACGCAGCACATTGGCGCTTATCAAGTCGAACACAACGGCAAGAAAATCACCTTTATCGACACGCCCGGACACGCCGCGTTTTCGAATATGCGCGCGCGGGGCGCCGAGGTCACCGACATCGCCGTTCTCGTCGTGGCGGCGGACGATGGCTTCATGCCGCAGACCGACGAAGCCCTCGGGCATGCCCGCGTGGCGAAGGTGCCGGTCGTCGTGGCGATCAACAAGATCGACGCTCCGGGTGCCAACCTTGACCGCGTGAAGCGGCAGATGCAGGAGCGCGACCTTGCCCCGGAAGACTGGGGCGGCGAGACACTCTTTGCCGAAGTTTCGGCCCTCAAAGGCGAGGGCATCGAGGGTCTTCTCGAAGCCATCCTCCTCCAGGCCGAAGTGACCGAAGGCATCGTTGCCAACCCGAAGGCCAATCCCGAGGGCGTTGTCCTTGAGGCGCAGAAGGAACTCGGACGCGGCTCAACGGCAAGTGTCATCGTCACGCGTGGCACGCTCAAGCCGGGCACGGCGCTTGTCTGCAACGAGCACTGGTGCCGCGTGCGCCAGCTCATCGACGACAACGGCAAGCCCCTCAAATCCGTCACTCCGGGAACTCCTGTGAAAATCATCGGCTGGTCGGGCACGCCGAGCGCGGGGGATGATTTCCACACCGTCAAAAACGAACGCACCGCGAAACGCGAAGCGGAGGAGAACGAGCGCGCCCGCCGTGTTCTCGAAGCCCATCGTAAGACCGACGACGACACCGCCGCTTCCATCGAGGACTTGTTCGCCGCCATCGAGAAGACCCAGAAGAAGGTCTTCCGCGTGGTCGTCAAAGCGGACGTTTACGGTACTTCGGAGGCCATCGCGACGAGCTTGCTCGGCATCAAGAGCGACAAGATCGATATCGAAGTCGTGGATACCGGCGTGGGCGACATCACACGCAACGACGTGCTCATGGCGAGCGCCGCCTCGGCCTCACTCATTGCCTTCAATGTTTCGCAGGAAACCGGGGTGTCGGCTTTTGCCAAGCACCACGGTATCCGTATCATCACGGGCAGCATCATTTACGAGTTGATCGACGCCGTGAAAGACGCCATGGCCGACCTCCTCGAGCCGGAGCTGGTGGAAGAAAAGATCGGGGCTGCCGAAGTGCGCCAGATCTTCCCCCTCGGCAAAGGCTTCGTGGCGGGTTGTATGGTCACCGAAGGCCGCATCGTGCGCGACCGCCTCGCCCGCCTCATGCGCAAAGGCGAGATGGTGCACCAAAGCAAAGTGGGCACGCTCAAGCGCTTCAAGGAAGACGCTACCGAGGTACGCGCCGGTTACGAGTGCGGTATCCAGATAGACGGATACAACGCGTACCAGGAAGGCGACTCCATCGAGGTGTTTGAGATCAAGAAGATCAAGCCCGCGCTCTGAGGCGCGGACGGTTGCATACACCGCTCTTGCGGTCAGTCACAATAAAGGGAGCTATAGCCATGTCGCAGCGCGTTGTCCGGGTCAACGAACTCCTCAAGCGGGAGATCAGCCATGTCTTGCACACGCGGTTCCGGCAGGACGCTGTTCACGTGACCATCGTCGATGTCGACACCGCGCCCAACCTGCGTAAGGCACGCGTCTACTATTCCACGACCGATACCCCCGGTGCGGACTGGGAGGCGGAGCGTTTTTTTGCCGGGCACCGTACGGCTATCCAGCGTGAAGTGGGGCGTGCGATTGTCCTCAAATACTTCCCGCAGCTCGAGTTTGTGCGCGACGACGCGGTGGAGCGTGGCACGCGCGTGAACGAAATCCTCGACGATCTCGGCCTCCTCGGTGAAGACGCTCCGTCCGAGGACGGCGGCGGCCGCCCCGGTACGAACAATTTATGAAGAGAGAACTGTACTACGCGGAATTCAGCGGCACCCTGCCGGATCTTCTGCGCGGCCTCGCCAGAAAAAAGGTCGCCGTCTACGGCCATGTGCGCCCGGACGGCGACTGCATCGGTTCGCAGGTGGCCCTCGTACGCGTCTTGCGCGCGCTCGGTGCCGAAGCAACGGCAGTCAATAACCACGAGGTGCCGCCTGCCTGTGAGCCTTTTGTAGGGGATACTCCCTTTTTCGGCGATGAAGACTACGACTTCACGGACCACGTCATCGTGACAGTCGACTGTGCGGACACGAAGCGGCTCGGTGATGTCTTCAAGGGACTCGGCATCAAGCCTTTTTTAAACATTGACCACCATATTTCCAATACACGCTACGCGGAACACAATATTATCGACGGAACGAGTGCGGCGACCGGCGAAATCCTTGCCGGTTGCTTCATTGATGCCGGGTTCGAAATCGACCCTGTAACCGCGCAGGCGCTCTATATCGGAATCGCAACCGACACCGGCCAATTCCGTTTCTCCTCGACCACCCGGCAGACTTTCGGCATCTGCTGCGATCTTATGGACCGCGGGGCTGATCCCGCCGCCGCCGCCCTCGCTCTCTACGAGCGCGAGAGCCGCGCCAAGCTCGCCCTCCTGCAACGCTTTCTCGCTTCCTTCCGGTTCGAGTGCGGTGGACGTGTTTGCATTGGCATTCTTGATGAAGACGACTGGAAGGCGACGGATGCGCGGAAGGAAGACACTGAGGGCCTCGTTGACTACGCGCGGGCGATCGACGGTGTTGAAATCGGTGTGCTCCTCGAACAGCGGGAGGGCGCGCTCAAAGGCAGCTTTCGCGCGAAGGATCCGCGCATGCGGGTCGATGTCGTGGCCAAGCGCTTCAACGGCGGAGGGCATGCCTGCGCGGCGGGCTTCAATCCGGAGATGAAGCTCGATGCGTTTTACCCGGTCCTTATCAAAGGCCTCGACGCGCATTTGCGCGAGGTCAACGGCAGCGGCACGGGCACCGCGGCAAAAGCAAAGGTTTCGTCATGAGCCAAGGTGATTACGAAGGCGTTCTCCTTATCGACAAGCCGTCGGGTATTACTTCGCACGATGTTGTCGACCGCGTTCGGCGCAAGCTGCGCATGAAGCGCATCGGCCACGCCGGCACGCTCGACCCCATGGCCACGGGACTGGTCATCATCCTCGTGGGCAAGGCGACGAAGCTGTCGCAGTACCTCATCGGACTCGACAAGGTGTATGAAGGCACCATCGAATTCGGGCGCTCGACGAACACGCATGACGCCGAGGGCGAAACGACGGAGGAACATCCCGTTCCCGAAATGTCGGAGGAGGATCTGCGTGCGGTCATCGACACCTTTGTCGGCGATCAGTATCAGACCCCGCCCATGTTCTCCGCCAAGAAGATCGAGGGCGTGCCCCTCTACAAGCTCGCCCGCAAGGGCAAGGAGGTGGAGCGCGAGGCGCGCGTCATCCGCATAAGCCGGTTTACCGTCGACCGCTGGGAGTCTCCGGAGTTCGATTTCACGCTGGCGTGCAGCAAGGGCACCTATGTGCGCACGGTCGCACACGACATGGGACAGAAGATCGGATGCGGCGCGTTTCTCAAGGAACTGCGGCGCGTCGAGATCGACCGCTTCCAGATCGAGGACTCGCTGGAGCTGGCGGAGTTCGAGGAGATGGAGCCTGCCGAAATTTTCTCGGAGCTGATTCCTTCGTATCAAGTGGTCCCGAGCAAGGTGCTGTAACACTCTGTCCGTATTTTCCTATGGACGCGCTCGACCGCATTCCCGGATTTATCGTGTTGCCGGAGACCGATATCTTCCCGCGTCCGGAGCTGCGGGATACCGCGAAGGCGGAGGCGCCCGCGCCCTTGCACCTTGCCGTGGGGATCTTCGACGGCGTACACCGGGGCCACCTGTGTGTCATCGGCGCGGCCGTCGAAGCCGCTCGCAACGAAGGAGGGCGCTCCGGTGTGCTCACCTTCCACCCGCACCCGAGCCGCCTCTTCCGCCCGGACGATCCCACGCTCCTCTTCATGCCCGCCGCGATGAAAAATCGGCGGCTTTTCGAGGCCGGCGTGGACTACGTCATGTGGAAGACCTTCGGTCCCGACTTCGCGGCGCTCTCCGCCCAAGACTTTTTACCGGCTTTGCGTTTCGCCCTGCCGACGCTCGCGGGCGTGTACGTGGGTGAAAACTTCCGTTTCGGGCGGGGGCGCAAGGGGGATGTCACGGTCCTTGCCGCCAGCGGCGAAGAAGTCGGCGTGCGCGTGCGCGGCGAGCCGCGCCTCATGCACGGCGTCTCTCCCATCAGCAGTTCGCGCATTCGCGAGTGCCTGCGCGGCGGTGCCGTCGCCGAAGCCAACGAGCTGCTCGGACGGCCCTACGCCACGCTTTCCACGGTCACGCGGGGCAAACGGCTGGGACGCCAGCTCGGTTTCCCCACCCTCAACCTGCCGTGGTCCCCGGAGTTGCTCCCCCGCTTCGGCGTCTACGCCGCAAATGTCCGCCGCCCAGGCGATCCGCGGGAGGACGGCCTGCCTGCCGTGGCCAACTTCGGCATCCGCCCCACCGTCGAGGAAGGCGTTGAGCCGCGCCTCGAATGCCATGTCCTCGCGGAAAGCTGCCCTTTCTCGACCGGTGACTGCCTTCTCGCCGAGTGGCTCACCTTTCTTCGCCCGGAGCAGCGCTTTGAGTCCGTCAATGCCCTGCGCCAACGAATCGGGGAGGACGTTGAGCAAGCCCGCGGGTATTTCGGCACGGTTTGAACGAGGTTCTGCGCAGCGGTCTCAGCCCTTGCTGGGTCGGGCGATGAATCAGCCCGACAACGTCGCGCGGCGGGCGTTGGCGGTGTGCTTTCCTGCTGTGCCGTAGCTTCGGAGAGCGAAGGGGCAAGCCAACGGCCCGAAGTGCAGGGACGTTCCGCAGGGTGTGGACCGAAGAGGGTTGCGGTTTCCGGTGTGCTCGTTTGGGGTCGGGGACAACCCGTTTGGTTTTTTATGTTCCTGATCCGGAGATCGCCTTTGACCGCAGCGCTTGCGCTCGGCCTTGCCTGCCAGATCGGGCAGATTGTTTACCTGCGCGAGTTCCTCATGGTATTCCACGGAAATGAGCTGTCGATCGGGCTGATTTTCGCGGCCTGGATGTTCTGGGTGGGGACGGGCAGCCGGTGGGGTTTCCGGATCGTGGAGCGCGCCCGTGATCCGTCGCGTCTGCTCGCGTGGAATAGCCTCGCCCTCTTTTTGCTCATGCCGGCGACGGTGCCGCTGATTCGGAGTGTGCGCCATTGGTTCGGCGCGCTGCCGGGGGCCTACCTTTCGGTGCTGGACATGCTGACTGCTTGCCTGCTCCTCATGGCCCCGGTGTGCCTGTTGCTCGGGATGCAGTTTGTGTTGCTGGCCCGTCTTTGGCGGGAGCGCGATGGGGCGACCGATACTTCGGGGGCGGGAAAGGCCTACATTACCGAGGCGGCTGGCAATATTCTGGGCGGCTTGGTTTTCACCTTTGTTCTCGTGCATGCGGCTGACGCGGTGCAGACCACGTTCTTCGCCGGAGCGCTTTTGGCGGGGACACTGCTTGTTTTCCGGGGCCTGCAGGCGGGTCGCGGAGGCAATGGGACGGTCGCGCGCCTTGGCCTTGCTTTCGCCATCCTTGCAGGATGTGCCCTGAGCCTGCCTGTGCTGCGGATGGTGGACCAGTGGGCGGACGGCTTGTTTTGGCGCGGTATGGCGCCGGACTATGAGTTGGTGGCCACGCATGACTCCAAATTCGGCAGAATTCACGTGGGGCGCATGGAGAACCAGTTCAGTTTTTTTCAGAGCGGGCACCTTGTTTTTACAGCAGGGGCTGGCGATAGGTCTGGCTTGGAGGAGGCGGAAGCTGCGGTTCTCGCGCACTTTGCCATGGCGCAGCATCCCGCGCCGGAAAGGGTGCTTCTTATCGGCGGCGGTCTGCGCGGTACGCTACGCGAAATCCTCCGGCATCCGGTCGAACACGTCGACTATGTCGAGTTGGATGAGGTGCTGCTCACGACAGCGCGCCCCTTTCTTGCGGCGGAGACCCTGCGTGCCTTGGATGATCCGCGCGTCCGCGTGCGTCACACCGACGGGCGGCTGTTCGTAAAGACAACGCCGGAGAAATATGATGTGATTATTGTGGATGCGCCCGATCCCGCCACGGCCGTTCTCAATCGGCTCTACACGCGCGAGTTTTTCGCAGAGGTCTCCGCGCGTCTTCTCGCTGGCGGCCTCTTTGTGCATGGAGCTGTGTCTACCGCGGATTTGCGCGGACGTCGCGTAGCTAACCGTAATGCCACACTTTACCACACTTTGCGAAGCGTGTTCCCCCACGTCCTGCCCGTGGGCGACCGGCACCTCCTTTTCTTCGCGAGCCGCGACGCGGATGTGTTTTCATGGGAAGCGGAGGTTCTGCGCGAACGCTTTTCCGCACGGAGTATTGATCCCGCCGTCTTCTCTCCTCGCCATTTTGAGATCCTGCTCGAGGATGGCTCCCTCCGGCGGGTGAACTGGATTTTGCGCCACCACGGGCGCAGTCCGCGGGCGCATCTTGAGGCACCGCCCGCCGCCCCCCTCTTTCCCCCTTCAGTCGCGGAGCAGGCGGCGACGGAAGACGCGCTCCCGCCGGTGTATGCTCCCGCCTTTATCAATTCGGACTTCCGGCCGGTCGGCTACTACCATACCCTAGTGTTTTGGAGTGTTCTCGCGCGCACCGACCATGCTGTTCTTTTCGATTGGATCGCCCGCGCGCGTTCATGGTGGATTGTCCCGCTTGTGGCCGCTGTCCTTCTTTGTGCCCTTGCCTTTCGCGTGCTGCCCGCAGGCGCGCGGAGCCTTGCCCCGCGCTTCGGTGTTCGCCTCGCCGTCTTTACAACCGGTCTGTCGACAATGTCGCTGCAGATTGCCATGCTCTTTGCCTTTCAGGCGATCCACGGGTTTGTCTACGAGATGGTGGGGTTGATCGTCGCCATGTTCATGGCCGGACTCCTGTGCGGGACGACCCTCACACAGCGGAAAGTAACGAATAAGGCGAACATCCGTCTGCTTGCCGCCGTCCAAGGAATAATCGCACTTTTTGCGGCCGCCATCGCGGCTGCCCTCACCGGCGCCGCTGCTCTGGCCTCGCCGACCGCAGTGTTTTCCCTTTTCTTTTTCCTCACGTTTATGGCCGGATTTCTCAATGGACTGGACTTTCCCCTCGCGGCAGCCTGTTGCCTTGCCTTCAATCGGCGTGCGGAAAAGTCGACGGGCATGGTTTACGGCACGGAGCTGTTCGGCGCATGCGTCGGCGCCACCCTCGCTAGCGTCCTGATTGTGCCGGTCATGGGCATCGTGGCTTGCTGCCTCTTTGCCGCCATCGTCAACGCGACGGCGTTCGCCGTTCTTATGATCACCCGGAGAGAGACATCATGAAAGACAAACCCCGAATCTTCGACGCCGATAAGCGCCGGACCCTCAAGGCGGGCGCGCTGTGTGCCCTCGGTCTGGCGGGGCTTGCCGCCTTTGCGCCCCGCGCGGAGGGGCAGACAGCGCGCAAGGGCCTCGTCAAAGCACGGCGTTCGGAATGGTTTACTTCGCTCGGGAACGGCCGGGTACGCTGCGACTTGTGTCCGCGCGCATGCGTTCTGGCCCGCGGTCAGCGCGGTCCCTGCCGTGTACGGGAAAACCGGGGTGGGCGCGGTTATAGTCTCGTCTATGGCAATCCCTCATTGCTTCAACTCGACCCGGTGGAGCGTAAGCCGTTCTTCCATGTCCTTCCCGGTGAGCGGGCGCTCTCCGTGTCTACGGCGGGTTGCAACATCGAGTGCAAATTCTGCGAGGTTTGGGATATGGCCCTCGTTGCGCCGGAGGAGGTCTACGCCTACGAAGTGAGCCCTGCCGAGGTCGTGATGCACGCGCGTGAAATGGGTGCCCGTGCGGTCAGCTTCGCCTTTGGCGAGCCGGTCGTCTTTTTTGAATACATGGAGTCGGTTGCGCGGAAAGCGCGTGAAGCCGGGCTGCTCAATCTCCTCCACACAAACGGCTACATCGCGGAAGCGCCGTTGCGTCGGCTCTGCCGGTATTTGGACGCCGTGAATGTGGACCTCAAAGGTTTTGACGAAGCGTTCTACCGGGAGGTCTGCGGGGGTGAATTAGGGCCTGTTTTGCGCACGCTGCGCCGCCTCCGGGATGAGGGTGTGGCCGTCGAGGTTACTTATCCGCTCATTCCTTCGTTGAACGACGACATGGAAGAGATTGATGCCATGAGCCGCTGGCTGGTGGAGAATCTGGGGCCGGGCACCCCGCTGCACTTCGCGCGGTTTTATCCGCTCTACAAACTCGCCAATTTGCCGCCTACGCCGGTGCGCACGCTCGACCGCGCGAGGGAAACCGCCCGCGGGGCGGGGCTGGACTATGTCTACGTCGCGCGAGTCACGGGCCACGAGGGCGAAAACACATTTTGTCCCGACTGCGGTAATACCGTGGTCGAAAGACTCGGATTTGTCGTCGAAAGGGTGCGCCTTAAAGCGGGGAAATGCGCCCGCTGCGGTCATCCTGTTCCCGGACGCTGGAGCTGACCGGATCGCGCCTTGGCCGGAAGGGCAGGGCTCAGCCGCCGCGCCGCAGAAAGACATCGCGCTGGGCGAGGGAGCGTTTGTCGAGATTTTCGAGGCCCGCTTCTTCCGCCCATTCCATCGCTTCAAGAAACTCTCCCACGGTGATACCCCGGGCAATACGCGGGTATTCAAAGGCACGGTGCTCCACGCGGTATTGTGACATGATGTTCACGTAGGTCGTGCCCGGCAGGTTTTCCGCCACCCACTCGACGAATGCGCGGGTGCCGGCGATACGGTTTGGCATGACAAGGTGCCGGATCATAAGGCCGCGCAATGCGATGCCTCGATCATCCGTCACGAGTTCACCCACTTGGCGGTGCATCTCCTTGATGGATTCCTGCGCCCGTTCCGGATAGTCAAAGGCACCGCGCACGGTGTAGCGGTCGGCTTCCCGGCCGTCCATGTACTTCAGGTCAGGCAGGTAAATATCCACGACTCCGTCGAGCATGCGGATCATTTCCACCCGTTCGTAACCGCCCGTGTTGTAGCAGAGGGGGATCCTCAGCCCCCGGTGCAGCGCCTTGCGCGTCGCGTTGAGGATATTGGGCATGTAATGCGTGGGCGTCACAAAATTGATGTTGTGGCAGCCCATGCGCTGGAGTTCCAGCATCATGGAGGCGAGACGGTTGTCGCTCGCCGTGCGTCCCCGGCCCTCGTGGGCGATCGGCCAGTTTTGGCAGAACACGCAGCGTAAATTGCAGTGCGAGAAGAAAATTGTGCCGGAGCCGCGCCGACCGACAAGGGGCAGCTCTTCTCCGAAGTGCGGTTGGTGGCTGTGGGCGACCACGCTGGCGGGCGCCCGGCAAAACCCACGCTTCCCCGCCGTTCGGTCCACCCCGCAACGGCGCGGGCACAGCTCGCAGTGCTCCAGAAGCCCGTAAGCTTCCTCCACCCGCGCCTCAAAGGCGCCCTCATCCTCCAGCTTGGCGTAGGCAGGCTGCCAAGAATTCTCTCCCGCAGGCGCGGTCACATTGCCGTTCTTGCATCCTGCCAAGAGAATCGCCCCGCCAGAGAGGCAGGCCTTGCGGATAAAATCTCTTCTTGATGGATTCATGACGTTTCCTTTCCTGCTACTCATGAGAGGCATTTAAACGGCTGAGTGTTCAGTTTATCGGACACCCGCCCGAACGCGCAACAATATTGCGGCGGCAGTGAGGGCCTCGCATTGCTCCGGGGCAGTATTTGTTTTGCTAATGAGCGGTGTTTGTAACTGTAATACACATTAAAGAATCTAATAAAGGACTTGCGGATCTATAAGCAATTTAAGAGGTTTCCGTGCAGTATTTTCGAACCATGCGAATCGGCGGTCTACAGAAGTGCTCTCTCAGCGACTTTCCCGGAAAAGTTGCGGCAGTTATCTACTGCCAAGGATGCAATCTGCGCTGCCCGTATTGTAATGACCAGGAGCTGGTCGTTCCGCAATGTTTCGGCCCGCCTTTGTCCGAGGACGAGGTGATTGAAGCGATCAAGCGCCGTGCTGACCGACTTGAGGCTGTTGTTGTTTCCGGCGGTGAGCCGACCGTGCAAAAGGAACTGCCGCGCTTTCTGCGTGAGCTGCGTGATCTCGGACTGGCCGTGAAGCTCGACACCAACGGAACCCACCCGGAAATGCTCCACACGCTCTTGCGTGATGCCCTTGTCGACTATGTCGCGATGGACTTGAAGGCACCTTTGGCGGCCTACGCCCAAGCCGTCGGCCGCCCTCTCAGTGTGGAGGCCATCCGACGGAGTGTGTGGCTCTTGCGCAACAGCGGCGTGGAACATGAGTTTCGCACCACTGCCGTGCCCGGGATGCACACCGTGCGCGAACTCAAGCTAATCGTCGAGATGATCAACGGAGCGCAGCGCTACGTCATCCAAGAGTTTGTTTCCCGCTCGCCCCTGCAGACGGGCCTCAGCGGTCGACCCGCCTTTCCGCGCCGCACCATTGAGGAACTGCGTCCCTACATGGAGCGCCGGGTGAAAGAATTTGTTGTGCGCACGAGCGACGACGCCGTACCCATGCCCGTCGGCCGTCGCCGCCGCGCCCCTCAACCCATGCCCGTTGGCTAAAAGATTTTTTCCGGGCGTGAGACACCCGGAAGACAGAGACAGACAGCGACATATACGAGACCAATCAATAGAGCAATCGCATAGGAATAGGAGAGCGTCGCGAGAGCGACGTAAAATGAGAAAGCCCCCGCCACATATTGCGGGGGCTTTTTCTATCTTTGCGCCATCGGGCACGGAACGCCGATCACAAGATTGATGGATGCTGGCCGCATCTGCACTTTTGAAGTCCCGCGTCTCGACCGTTGGTGTTACAGTCGGCGTAACGCTGCGGCAGCCGCGGCTGCGAGGTAGGCCGCAGCGGCGACGGCGGCGAGGCTGTTGAACCCGGCGGCGAGAGCGAGGAGGCCAGCCGCAGGCGCGGAAAGCACGGATAGGCAGCCGTTCACGCCCCATGCCCACGGCACCGATCCGGATCTGGAAAGCGTGAGCAGGCGCAGTCCAAGGGGGAAGGGCATGCCGAGCAGGATGGCGGGCGGCAGGATAAGGAGGATGCCACCGAGGATTCGTACCGACGTCGGTGCGGCGACAAGCGCATCCGCCGCAGTCGCGAGAAGGATGAGTATGATAGCCTGAAGAATCGCGACGGTGGCGGCGAGGAGAGCAAGCCCGCGGGGCGTGGGGCGGAACTTTTGGCTCAGCGCGCTGCCCAGACCCATGCCGCAAAGGAGTGCGCCGATGACGCCGGCGGCGCTGTGCAGCGGGCTGCCCCAAATGAGCGTAAAGCGCTGGATGAGAGCGATCTCGAAGAACATGAAGCCTGCACCCAGACCTGCGAAATAGATGATGGTGAACCACGCCGTATCAAGGCGTGTGCGCGCGGCGGCGAGCGGGCATAGAATTAAGAGAACAGAGGCCAGCGCGAGCAGGGCGACGAGAAGGAAAACCACGGTGATTCCCCGTTCGCTCACCGTGAGGGTGGCGAAATCGTCTTCACCAGCGGCGAAGAAAGCGGCGCGGACGTCGGCCGGACGCACAAACTGATTGAAGAACGGACGGTTGTCCGTGGGTGCGGACACATCGAGCCGGTAGTTGCTGAGAAATGTTTCCCGTTCCGGACCGGTAAGGGCGGCGAGGGCACGGTCGAGAACATCGCCCGCATCCCCGTGGAGCCGTTCTGCCGCGCGCGCTTCGGCGGGGGCGAGGACGTCGAATCCATGGTCGTCGGCGAACCGACGGAGATTCCCGAGGTCGGTATCGGTGAGCGGTTCAGCGGAGACCGCGAGGGAGAGTGAGCCCCATCCGCGGACGGCGGCGATGTGGCGCGTGGGTTCGGTGACACCGGTCGTTCGCAGGGCGCGGACGGCGAGGTCAATGACGCGCGGAGCGTGCCGAAGCGGTTCGTCGAGCCAAACGTCAAATGCGATCTGTCCTCCGGGAGCGAGACGCGCGAAGGCGGCGGCGACGGCTTCCTCGGTGAAAAGAAAATCCTCGCCAAGTGCCTGCAAACCTACGGGTCCACCGAAGATCCCGCGTTCCGGAAAGACGATGATGCAGGGGAGGGTCTCGGCGTCTTTTGTAAGAAACGCCCGTGGATCGCGCCGGTCCACTGATGCT
>SKLD01000029.1 GCA_007123395.1 Opitutales bacterium | reverse complement strand
TGTGGAAGTGCGTCTCCAGCACACAGTAGGTGATCACCTCCACCCCGCTGAACTCCGCCGCGCGGTGCAGCGCCGCCACCCACACCTCCCGCTGACCCTCCAACAGCAAGCGCCGCTTCTGGATCACCCGCGACGTCACATGATAAACCGCCGGCCCGTCCTCACGTTTTATTCTGATTTCTCCCATCCTGGAAAAACCATGGAGCATCCGCAGACCGAATACAAGTTATTTCTTCAAGAAAATTTTGCCACTCGACGAGAAATGAATTGATGAAGCTTTGTGTGCCACATTCTGAAGGCACATTGCAATATCAAATATCTTAGAGAAAATGTGTTCGGGCCGGTTGCGCCGGTGTTGGGCGGGCTTTCCAGTGTCGTCCGAAATGTTCCGGGACGTCCGTCGGGGAACAGGCCGGTCGGAGATTCGCGCCATCGTGTGATTTCCCGCTCTCTGCTTTCCCATAGCGCGGGGGGGCTGTTGCGAAGCACGGAGAGGCCTCCCCTGACGCCGCATCGGCGGCAACCCAAACCCGGAGGTCCTTCCGTCTGACAGTGTAGAAGTAGGCTGAAGCCTCCGCGAGGCATTGCGGCTGGAAGATGCGCCGTGTTTGCCGCAGAGACCGGCTTCGTCTCATTCGCTCCAGTCTTCAACAATGGACGCTTCAATTCCCCGAAAACCCGTATAGCTCAATACCAATGCGGCGGGCTTCGGCGAGGACGGCGGGTTTGTCGAGAAGGACGACCTTTTCGCTTTCAAGGGCGGCCGTTTCCACGCCTGCCGCTTGGAGGCTCTTGAGGGTATCGAGGCCGAAGACAGGCCAGTCGAAATACGGGTTCTGTTCCGGCTTGGCGGTTTTGACGAGGATGAGCCGGTCCGTCTTGTATTTGTTGGCGCGGCGGATCATATCGTCGGTGCCCTCGAAGGCCTCGACGGCGAGGACGGTGCCCTTGCGCACGACGATGCTCTGGCCGATATCGAGGCGGGCGATTTCGCGGGCGAGGCGAACACCGTGTTCGATGTGGTCCGGCTCGGCGTGAAGACGCTTTCCCGTCATGACACCGGGGGAGGCAAGGTGATCGTCGAGAAAGGCGCGGGCGTCGAGCATGCGCACACCCGCTTTCGTCACCTCGTCGACAATGGCACCGAAGATCGTCTCGGCATTGCGTTCGCGCAGGCGGGCGAGAATGGCGAGCGCCTTCAGATCGGGCTTGAGGTCGCGGAAGAGCCGGCCGGGCGTGATCTGCCCGACAAAGACGGCGTAGCCCGCGCCAAGGCGGCGCAAGGCCTTGAGCATGTGCCCGATCTGGCCCACGTGGATACGCGCTCGTTCGTTTTCGGGAAAGGAATCCCAAAGATCCTCGCGCGTTTCCCCATCGAAGGCGATGAGCCGTATCGGCACGCCCGCGCGCCGCAGCGCCTCGACAGTGAGAACCGGATAGTCCCGTTGACCCGCAACCACCGCCACAGGTCGGGAAGCGTCAAAATCGTCCGGCAGGTATTTGGAAGGAAGGGTCATGGAAAAGTGGTGTGCCCGTAGGCTGAAGTGTCAGCGAGGCATTGCGGATGGAAGGTGCTGCGGGCCGTTGCCGCCGCCGCTCGCTGAAGCTTCACGCTACGCACTGTGCCCCGACCGTAGGCTGAAGCTTCAGCGAGGCATTGCGGTTGGTGGGACCGGGCAGATGCGTGCGTGGTCGGGTGTTGCGGTCGCGCACGGTGAGCGGCGCGGGCGGAGCCGCGCCCTCCATGGAGGCAGTGTCCGGTATGCGCTGGAGGGCGCATCTCCGTGTGCGCCGGATGCGGATCCCTCTTAGTTCGCCACGATGTTGAGGATCTTGCCTGGCACATAGACGACTTTGCGGACCGTCTTTCCGTCGAGGAAGGCGGCGACGCGTTCGTTGGCTTTGGCGACGGCGAGGACGTCGTCCTGCGTGGCGTCGCGGGGAACTTTGGCTTCGCCGCGCGGCTTGCCGTTGACGAGGAAGCCGATCTGCACCTCGTCTTCGACGAGGAGGGCGGGATCGTAATTCGGCCACGGAGCGCGGGCGACGGACGGCGCGCCGCCGAGACGTTCCCACAGTTCTTCGCCGAGGTGCGGGGCGAAAGGCGCGAGGAGTTGTGTGAAGATCCGCGCCGCGTCGCGGGAGAGCGTGTCCAGCTTGGCGACGTGGTTCATGAAGATCATCATCTGCGCGAGGGCGGTGTTGAAGCGCAGGTTCTCGCAGTCCTCCGTCACCTTTTTGATGGTGGCGTGGAGGAGTTTGCGCGTGTCCAGCGCGTCCTCCGTGTCGTCTGCGATCTTTGTGGAGACGCTGCCGGCATTGCCCGCCAGTTCGCGCCAGACCTTGCGCAAGAAACGGTGGAGCCCTTCGAGGCCGGGCGTCTTCCACGGCTTTTCGTCCTCCAGCGGCCCCATGAACATGAGGTAGGCGCGGAAGCTGTCGGCCCCGTGGCTGTGCAGAAAGTCGTCGGGGTTGACGGTGTTGCCCCGGCTCTTGGACATTTTCTCGCCGTCTTCGCCGAGGATGATGCCTTGGTGGAAGAGCTTCGGGAAAGGCTCTTTGGTGGAGACCACGCCGGCATCGTAGAGGACCATGTGCCAGAAGCGTGCGTAGAGGAGGTGGAGGACGGCGTGCTCGGTGCCGCCCATGTAGAGGTCGGGGCTGCCCCAGTAGGCGAGTGCTTCTTTGCCGACCGGCGCGGAATCGTTGGCAGGATCGAGATAGCGCAGGTAATACCAGCAGGAACCCGCCCATTGCGGCATGGTGTTGGACTCGCGGCGCGCGCGCACCCACGCACCGCCTTCCGTCACTTCGCTGCCGGGCAGGGTCTCGCCGGTGGCGGTATTGAACCACACGTTGATCCAGTCCGGCGCTTTCACGAGCGGGCTCTCGCCGCTGCCGCCGGGTTTGAAATCGTCGAGGTCGGGCAGGGTGACGGGCAGTTGCGAAGGCGGGACGGGGAGGGCATAGTGGCGCGTTCCGCCTGCCTCGTAGACAACGGGTTCCGGCGGCAACCACGCGGCGACCTCGCCGCCGGCGGCCTGCGCCGCGCGGTAGGCGGCCTCATCCACCCAGATGATCGGAAACGGTTCACCCCAGAAGCGCTGGCGGGAAAACAGCCAGTCGCGCAAGCGGTAGTTCACCGAGCCGTTGCCGCGGTTCTCCGACTCCAGTTTGACGATGATCGCTTTCTTGAATTCGGCGGTCGTCATGCCGTCGAATTCGCCGCTGTTGACCGCCACGCCTTCGTCCACGTAGGGCAACTCCGCCGCCTTGCCGTCCGGCAGCGCCACGACGGGGGTGATATCGAGCCCGAAGGCCTTCGCAAACTCGTAGTCGCGCTCATCGTGTCCGGGCACCGCCATGATCGCGCCGGTGCCGTAACCGCCCAGCACGTAGTCCGCCACCCAGACGGGCACGCGCTTGCCGTTGACGGGATTGACGGCATAACCGCCGGTGAAGACGCCCGTCTTTTCCTTACTCAGCTCCGTGCGGTCGAGGTCGCTCTTGGCAAGGGCTTCTTTGCGGTAAACCTCCACCGCCTCGCGGTTGTCCGCCGTCGTGACGGCATCGACGAGCGAATGCTCCGGAGCGAGCACCATGTAGGTGGCGCCGAAGAGCGTATCGGGCCGCGTCGTGAACACTTCGATACGGTCGTCGCTTCGCTCCACGTCGAAGAAGACCCGTGCTCCCTCGCTGCGGCCGATCCAGTTGATCTGCTTGGTCTTCGTGGACTTGGGCCAGTCGACATCGTCGAGCCCGGCGAGAAGGCGGTCGGCGTAGGCCGTGATGCGGAGGACCCATTGGCGCAGGGCGCGACGCTCCACGGGGTGCCCGCCGACCTCGGACCGACCGTCAATGACTTCCTCGTTGGCGAGCACCGTGCCCAGCTCCGGGCACCAGTTCACGGGCCGCTCGTCCACGTAAGCGAGACCGCGCTTGAAGAGCTGGAGAAAGATCCACTGTGTCCAGCGGAAGTAAGCCGGATCAGTCGTGTTGACCTCGCGGCTCCAGTCGAGCCCAAGGCCGAGCGCCTTCATCTGGCGGCGGAAATTGTCCGTGTTTGTCTTCGTCGTCTCGGCGGGATGCACGCCCGTCTTCACGGCGTATTGCTCGGCCGGAAGCCCGAAGGCGTCCCAGCCCATGGGATGGAGGACGTTGTGCCCCCGCGCCATCTTGAAGCGGCCGAGGATGTCCGTGCCGGCGAAATTCTCCGAATGACCGGCATGCAGGCCCGCCCCACTGGGGTAGGGAAACATATCCAACACGTAAAACGGCTTACGCGCCGGGTCGGGCTCGGCCCGAAAGGTGCCGTTGCGTTCCCAGAACGCCTGCCAGTACGGTTCGATGTCGCGGAAGTCGTAGTCTTTGCACGAGGTTGCCATGGGTCTCTTTCGTTCCAGTAAAACCGGCAAACGTGCCGGCCCGCCCCCAAATCGTCAACGCCTGATGCGGCGGCGGGCCGCGGGAGGGTGTGATTGAAAGTTCGGGACGGCATCGGCCCGAGGTCTGCGTTGGAGAATCCCGACTGGCCGGGAGAGAACCGCATCTCCGGTTTGGAGGGGAAGTTTCGTTCAAACCGTTGTTGCCGCACCTATCTAAAAGGCACCGTCCGGGTCCCACAAACATCGTGATTTCACCCGCATCCGTCCGCATTTCCGCAAATAGTTTGCCTTCGGCGGCGGATTGGCCATGAACTTGCACGGCATAGCTACGCTGAATTATGCCAAAGACATTTGGATTCATCTCGACGCGCTTTGCGGGTACTGACGGCGTCTCGCTCGAGAGTGCGAAGTGGGCGGAGGTCCTCTGGGACGACCGCCACACGAGCCATTGGTACAGCGGGTTGAGCGACCGCGCGCCGGGCGTGAGCATGTGCGTGCCGGAGGCGCACTTCGGCCATCCGGAGATCGCGTGGCTGAATGAGCGCCTGTGGGGGCACACGCGGCGTACGCCTCATGTCTCGCGGCGCGTGCGCGACCTCGCGGAATACCTCAAGGGCACGCTCTACGAGTTTGTCGACCGTTTCGGGGTAGACGTGCTCATCCCGGAGAACGCGCTCACGATTCCGATGAACATCCCCCTCGGCATCGCCATAACGGAGTTTCTCAACGAGACGGGGATCCCCGCTATCGCCCACCACCACGATTTCTATTGGGAGCGCACGCGGTATTCCGTGACGGCGGCGAGCGACTACCTCGACCTCGCTTTTCCGCCGCGTGCGCCGCACCTCGCCCACACCGTGATCAACGCCGCCGCGCAGCAGCAGCTCAGCCTGCGCAAAGGGGTGGGGAGCCTCCTCATTCCGAATGTCTTCGACTTTGAGAAGGAGGCCCCGCCGCCCGACGCCTATTCGTCGGACGTGCGCGCGGAAATCGGACTCGCGGAGGACGACCTCTTCATTCTTCAGCCCACGCGCATCGTCCCGCGCAAGGGCATCGAGCACTCCATCAAACTCGTCAGCCGCCTCAAGGACCGGCGGGCAAAGCTCGTCATCTCGCACAACGCCGGCGACGAGGGCTACGAATACAAGCGCATGCTCGAGGATCTCGCCCGCGACGAGGGGGTCGACCTCGTCTTTATTGGTGATCGTATCAGCGAGGTGCGCCAATACGATGTCCACGGGCGCAAGCTCTATACTCTGTGGGACCTCTATCCCCACGCCGACCTCGTCACCTATCCGAGTACCTACGAGGGCTTCGGCAACGCGCTTCTTGAGGCTTTTCATTTCCGCAAGCCTGTCGTTATAAACCGCTATGCCATCTTTGTCGAGGACATCGAGCCCAAGGGTTTCCAACTCGCCGTCCTCGACGGCTTTGTCACCGCCGAGGTCGTCGCCATGGTGCGGCGCCTTCTCGACGATCCGGCCTACCGCGACGAAGTCTGCGACCACAACTTCCGGGTCGCGAAACGCTACTACAGCTACAGTGTCCTGCGGCGCAGCCTGCGCACGCTCATTACCAACCTCACCGGCTGGTCGCCGAAATCGAAATAAGTCATGGCTTCCTACCTCACGAAACACCAGTGCGACCGTGTCGAGGGGCGTCTTCGCCGCCTCTATGGCGACCGCGCGCCGCAGCTCATGGACCGCTTCCGTATGCTGCTCGGCCGCTACGGGGTGGGGACCGAGGCGCCGCCTCCGGCCGCGCGCCTGTGGGACGAGAACGACACCGTCCTCATAACCTACGCCGACAATATCCGCCGCGAAAAGGAAGCACCGCTCGAAACCCTGCGGAAGTTTTGTGTCGAGAGGCTCAAGGGCGCGGTCAAGGTGGTGCATTTGCTTCCGTTCTATCCGTGGTCGTCGGACGACGGCTTTAGCGTGATCGATTACCGCAAGGTGGCCCCGGACTACGGCGCGTGGTCGGATGTCGAGCGCCTTGGGGCCGACTTCGGGCTGATGTTCGACCTCGTCCTCAACCACTGCTCGCGACACAGCGCTTGGTTCCGTGAATTTGTCACGGGCATTGCTCCGTCGCGTTTCTATTTCCACACCATGGACCCGAACCTCGACCTGAGCGCGGTTGTGCGCCCCCGGCCGTGGCCGCTCCTCACCAAGACGGCCACCCGCGACGGGACGGCGTGGGTGTGGACGACCTTCAGCGAGGACCAAGTCGACCTCAACTGGCAGAATCCGGATGTTCTCTTCGAGTTTCTTGACATTCTCTTTCTCTACATCTCCAAGGGCTGCCGCATCCTTCGCCTCGATGCCGTTGCTTTTCTATGGAAGGCCGTGGGGACAAGCTGTATCCATCTTCCGGAGACGCACGAAGTCGTAAAACTCTTCCGCGACGTCGTCGACATCGTTGCACCGGAGACCCTTGTCCTCACCGAGACAAACGTTCCGCACGAGGAAAACATTTCCTATTTCGGCGAAGGCGACGAGGCTCACATGGTCTACAATTTTTCGCTCCCGCCGCTCCTGCTCCATGCCCTCCTCCGCAACGACGCGACGGCGCTGACGGAGTGGGCACGCGGCCTGCCCGCCCTCGCGCCAGGTCAGACCCTATTCAATTTCACGGCCTCGCACGACGGCATCGGAGTGCGTCCCTTGCAGGGTATCCTGCCCGACAAAGAGAGCGACTGGCTCGCGGAGCGCGTGCGCGAACGCGGCGGGCGGGTGTCCATGAAGGCGAATAGTGACGGATCGCAGAGCCCCTACGAACTCAACATCACCTACTGCGACGCCCTGCGCGACCTGCGGGACGCCGAGCTTGGAATGGCGCGCTTTCTCTGCTCGCAGGCCGTCGCTCTTGCCTTCAAAGGAGTGCCCGCCGTCTATATTCACAGCCTCCTCGGCACACCCAACGATATCGTGGGTATGGAAGCCACCGGCCAGAACCGCTCCATCAACCGGAAAAAGTGGGATCAGGACAAACTTGTCGCCGAGCTGAGCCGCCCCGGATCGCGCATGAGCCGGATCCACAGCAAATACACGCAGTGGCTGCGCCGCCGCGCCAACCATCCCGCTTTTCACCCCGACGCCGAACAGGAAATCCTCGATTTCGGGCCGAGGTTCTTCGCCTTCAAACGCCGAGCGCCGGGACGCGAGACTATCGTGTGTATCCACAATTTCACACCCGAGCCGCAGTCCGTCCCCATGGGCGAGCTGCATCCCGTCTTCCGCGACGCGGGCACCTGCCGCGACATCCTCAGCGCCACCTCCCTGCGTACCGGCCCCCGCCGCAACCTCAAGCTCGCCCCCTACCACGCCTACTGGCTCGTCGCCCGGGGATGAGGCGCAACACCTCGGTGTAGTCGGGTAGATCTATCGCCCGACACCGCTATGGCGGGGCTCCCGCGCACACCAGCGGCTCACAGCGACGGCTCCCGCGCCCGCGCATCCGGAAACCCGCCTGCCAATGTAGGCCGGGGCTGAAAGCACCCCGGCTTCTACTTTGTCGGAATTACCTTGGACGGCTGCACAGGCGTCAACGCCGGTCACCCCCCGGGATGCTCAAGGGAACGGTACCCCGCCCGCGAGCGTGCCACCGCCAGATCCACATTGTCTAGCACGTCGACCGGGCGGCACGGCGGCGGCCGCTTCAGCATGGCAAGGACACGCGCCCCTTCTCCGTGTTCCAGCCAATCGCGCGTTCCCAGCGCACGGCCCTCCGTCAGAAACCGCGCACGCAGCCGCAGCAACTCGTGCGGCTGCAGCTCCCCGCCGTTTTTCACCGCCTCCAGCAGAGCCTCCGGGTCGATGCGCGCGCCCGTGCCGTCGCCCTTCGCCCTCGCTCCCTTCCCGAGCATCAGTAAACGGTAGCGCGCGAGGGTTTCCGCCGCGTCCTTGGCCGCTGGAAAGCAGGCCGCCAGCGCGCGGCAGAGGGACTCCTTTCCCGCAAGCGCCTCCGTATAGCCGCACCAACGGTAACTCTCCGGCAGGTCCGCCAGACCCGCCCGCACCGCGTTCAAGTCGATGTAGGCCGCGATCAGGCCCACCAGCCACGGCGTGTCCTGCACAAGCACACTGCCGAAGCGCTCCGCCCACAGTGTCCCCGCCGTCCCGTGCGCGAGATTGAACCAGCGCGTGTAGCGCTGC
>SKLD01000128.1 GCA_007123395.1 Opitutales bacterium | reverse complement strand
GCGGCGGAGTTCAGCGGCGTGGAGGTGATCACCTACTGTGTGCTGGAGACGCACTTCCATATTCTGGTGCGGATTGATCCGGCGGCGCGTTTGTGCGATGACGTGACGCTGGTGCAACGCTACCGCGCCCTCTACGGCGCTTCGCGTGCGCAGTGGAGCGGGCTCAACGCGGACGAGCTGGCGCACGCGCTGGCGAACGATCCGCCGGAGGTGGCGGAGGCGCTGCGTGAGCGGCTGCGCCGTCGCATGGGCGACGTGTCGGAGTTCATGCGCACCTTGCGGCAGCGCTACACGCGCTGGTTCAATCTCGCGCACGGGACGGCGGGGACGCTGTGGGCGGAGCGCTTCGGCAGTGTGCTTGTGCAGGACACGCCTTGGCTGGTGGGGCTGATCGCGGCCTACATCGACTTGAACGCGGTGCGGGCGGGCTTGGCGGATCTGCCGGAGAACTACCGTTGGTGCGGCTACACGGAAGCGCTGGCGGGAAAGGAAGAGGTTTGCCGCACGCTCGCCGCGTGCTTTCCGGCGGCGAAAGGCACTGCAGAAGCTTTGGCGTGCTACCGACTGCTTATGTTGGGGAAGGGAGCGGGGGCGAAGGGCGACGGCACGGGCATGCGCATCGACCCGGAGGCGCTGCTGGAGGCGGTGAAGAACGGCGGGGAGCTGGAGCCGCACGAGTTGCTGCGGCTGCGCGCGCGCTTTCTGACGGAGGGCCGCGCACTGGGTTCGCGTGATTGGCTGGAACGTGGCGACGGCGCGCGGATTCTTGCCAAACTGAAGCGTCCTCCACCGAGTCGGCCGGTGGAGATTCTCGACAATGTGGATCTTGCGGTGGCCCGCTCGCGGGCGAGGTATCGGGCGGTGGAAAACCCGCGTGACTGAAGGTTGTGGCGTACCGACTGGCCTGTGCCACCTGATAGGCGACTCCTTGATCCGGAACCGCCGCCGCACGATGCAGGTGACGCCATGGTTTGCAGAGGAATCGCTTCGCCATGACTGGAAAACCTGCCTTTCCCCCAGCGAAAGCCCGGAAGATATGGCGCAACGACAAGGATGCCCTGCGGATCTAATAGCTGCTATTCCTCTAATTGATAAAGAGACTCAGTCGCGATAGATGATTTGCTTTCGCCGGATTTTCGTGCAGAACGGTGTTGATGGTAACGATTCAAAACTTGATGAGGTTTTGCCTTGTCGGATTCCTTGGTGGAATCGCGGCGGTAAGCGGCTACGCGGGCGAGCGGATCCACGATCTGCCCGGACTGACGGTAACGGCGATGGAAGAGGCGGTTTCCGGACCGGGATTGTCGATGGCGCGGTTCGGCGCTCCGGCGACAGCCCCCGGCGGCGGGCATTTGCGTGAGGCCTTACAACGGATTCCCGGATTGCTTGTGCAGGAGAGCTTCGGCGGCATCGACCCGCCGCGTTTATCGGTGCGTGGATCGGGTATCCAGAGCGCGCCGTTGAGCCGGGGCGTCGAGCTTTCGCTCAACGGATTTCCGCTTAGCTTTGCGGACGGTTCCTTCAATCTTGCTCTTGTGGAGGCTGGCTGGCTGGACTCCGCCGTGCTGGCGGGCGGGCCGGCGGCGGGGGTGCCCGCCTTGGGTGGGTCGCTTTCGCTTTGGACGGCGACGGGTCTGGGAGCGGAGGGCGGTTCCGCACGTGTTGTCTACGGCAGCAACGAAACGGCGGCCGTCTTGCTGCGGCAGGCCGGGCAGACCGAATCGTTTTCGTGGGGAGCAGAGGGCTCATGGACGCACTCGGACGGTTGGCGCGAGTGGTCGGGTCAGCGCCGGGAGACAGCGCTTGGCGTGCTGCGCGCAGAACTGGGGGCACATTCGGAAGCGATGGTACAGTTGTTCGTGAGCCGCCCGCGGTTCGATGTTCCGGGACCGCTCCCGAAGAGCGCCGCTCTCGAGGACCCGCGGAGCAACTTCGCGCGCGTGGTGCAGGACAAGCCGCGCCGCGAGACGGAATATGCGCAGCTCAGCGCGCGGGTAAGAACAGACCGGTCGACGGGATATGTTTCCGCGGGTATGAGTGTTGCGTATCATGATGATTCGTTCTTCCAGCTTTTGCCCAACGGCATATCGGATACACGGAGCCGGGAAGGGGCGGTTTTCGCGGAGGCGGGCTACGAATGGGAGAGCGCGTTGCGTCAGGAAACCACCCTGAACTTGCTGGCGCGGACGGGGAGCACGGACGCCACCCGTTACGCCACGGACGGCGGCAACCGGGGCGTGCTCATTGGTGAGAACCGCTTGCGGCCGTCCACCCTTACCGCTGCGTTGGACCACAGCGTATTCGTCGCGGACAACCACGCGGTGGAGGCGGGGGTATCCGTCCTCGCGGCGCGCCGCCGGATCGGAGAACGCTTCGAACGCGCGGCGTCCACAGAGGAGAACCTCTCCGACGCGAAGGTGGCGCCGCGTCTCGCATGGACCTATGAAGCGGGGAGAGCGGCGGCGTTTTCGCTGTCGTGGTCGCGCGGGTACGAGCCCCCGACCATGGATGATCTTATCTTTACGGAATTTTCTCCGCCGCCGCCCGTGCCGGAGCTGCGCAGCTCTGCATTACAGTGGCAACGGGCGGATTCACTGGAACTGACGGCGCGCGGTAGTCACGGTGAATTTGTCTGGTCCGCTTCCGCCCACTATGCCTTTTGGCGTCGCGAGTTCCTGCGTTTGCGCGACGAGGTCGGCGCGGCGCGGGGCACGGTTAACGCCGACCGTACCATTCACGCCGGATTGGAAGTGTCGGTCAGTCGTCTGCTTCACGAGGGGGCGGAGTTTGCATGGCACGGATGGGCGACATGGCAGTTCAATGAGGTGCGCTTCGACGACGATCCTGTCTATGCACGAAACCGTTTGGGCGGTGTCCCGCGCCATGCCGGCGCCGCCGGTCTACGGGGAGAAAGCGGCGGTGGTTGGTTTGTCGCGCCCGGTGTGTTCTGGCAGGCGGGTGAGAATTTCGCGGACCACGCGAACACATTGTCGGCGGGCGGGTTCGCGGTCTGGTCGCTGGAGGCGGGCCGCAAACACCCGGCGGGTTGGGAAGCGGCGGTGCGTGTGAGCAATCTCTTCGACCGGCGCTACATCGCGAGCACGGCGGGCGTGCTCGACGAGGCAGCGGGTCCTGCGCAACCGATTTTTCTGCCGGGCAACGGACGCCGCGTGGAAGCTCGCCTCGGGTATTCATGGTAGACAACCTTGTTTTCGATGCACGCGGCCGTCATCACAGCCTTTCTCTTTGCTCTCACCGGCGTCTGTGCGAATCAGTCCTCGCGTCTGCTCGGGGCGGGCCGCGCCAACGCGTGGCGGCTCGTCGTGGCGCTGGTCATCCTCGGCGCTTGGGCACACCTTTTCGGCAGCGGATTCGGCGGCGGGGTGACGCTGTGGTTTCTCCTTGCCGGCGGGATTGGCTTCGGTCTCGGCGGCTGGTGCATGTTTCAGGCTTTGCGCCGTATTGGCTCCACCCTCGCGCTGCTTACGGTCGAGTGCGGGGCGGCCGTCTTCGCCGCCACCATCGGGTGGGCTGTCCTCGGGGCGGCCCTGAGCTTTGAGCAGATCCTCTTCGCGGGGCTGATTTTGAGCGGAGTCATTGTCGGCATGACGCCCGGTCCGATCCCGAATCTCGCCCGCGCGCGGGTGCTTACGGGGTGTTCTTTCGCCCTTGCCGCATCGCTCTTTCAGGCAATCAGTTTCAATATCTCACGCCACGCCTTCAACCTACTGGGTGAAGCGGGGGAGAGTATCGCCTTTTCCAGTGCGGCCTACCAACGCCTCACGGGCGGCTTGTGTGTCGCTGTCATTCTCTACGGCGCGACCGTTCTTATTGCCGGGCGCCGGAAGACTCCGCCCGAGCCCGTCGAGGGGCACGTGTCTCCTCTGCCTGCGCCGGCGTGGGTTGCGATGAACGCGCTCTTCGGACCGGTCCTCGGCGTTACCTGCATGCTCTGGGCCATCAGCCTTGTGGAGAATCCCGGCCTCGTGCAGTCCGTTGCCGCCACGGCCACCCTTCTCACCGTGCCCTTTGCCTATGCCCTCGAAAAGGCACGCCCGGGATGGACCTACTACCTGGGCTGTCTCCTCGCTCTCGGCGGCACGGCGGGGCTTCTCTTCTCGTGAACTCTTTCAATCCACGCTTTCTCCTATCATGATCGAAAACAAAACAGCGCTCCGCGGCGACGGTTGGACAACCCGTTTGACCGCTTCGTCCTCAGCAGGTGCCGCCCGCTATCCATGGGACGGTCTCGACCGTCGGACCATGCCGGGCTTCTGGCTCTTCGCCAGTCTCGGCAAACGCGTTCTCCGACCCGGAGGTATCGCCTTAACGAAATGGATGCTGGAGGCGCTTTCGATCGGGCCGGAAGACGATGTGGTCGAATACGCGCCGGGGATGGGCGTGACGGCGCGCCTCACGCTTGCGCGCAATCCACGCAGCTACGCCGCCGTCGAGCGGGACGCCCGCGCGGCCGCGCTGCTGCGAAACTACTTCAACGGCGCGGCGGGCCGGTGCTGTCTACACGGCGACGCCGTCGATCCGTTGCCTTTCGCCGACGGGAGCGCGACCGTAGTCTACGGAGAGTCCATGCTTACGATTCATCCGGACGACGACAAAGAACGGATCTTACGCGAAGTCTACCGCGTTCTCCGGCCCGGAGGACGCTTTGCCATGCAGGAGATCTCCATCCTTCCGGAAAACACGCCCGCCGAACTGGGGGAACGGATCCGGCGCGAACTCGTCCGCGCGGTGTGCCACCCCGCGCGCCCGCAGACGACGGTCCGTTGGCGTGAAGTCCTTGAAGAACGTGGATTCACCGTCATGGCCGAGGCGAAGCGCCCCGTTCATCTGCTCGAACCTTGCCGGCTGCTGGAGGACGAGGGTGCGGAAGAAGCGATCGGATTTCTTGCCAACACACTCATGGATCCCGTGGCTTCCGACCGTGTGCGGCGCATCCGCGCCCTCTTCGAGCGCTACGGCGACCATCTCTGCGGATATTGTTGTGTCTGCCGCAAGCCGGAGTGAACCCGGTTTCATGGACTCGGCATGCTGGTCGGCGGTGCGGGCGCGGTTTTAGAAGAATAACGCGCCGTCGGGGCCGAGGGGCCAGCCCATTCCCATCCAGAGGAGGAGGAGGAGGGACCAGACGATGGTGAAGGCGATTGTGTAGGGGAGCATGGCGGCGAAGATGGTGCCGAGTCCGGAATCGGGGGCGTATTTGCGGACAAAGGTGAGGATAATGACGAGATAGGCATTGAGCGGCGTAATCGCATTTGTGACGGAATCGCCGATACGGTAGGCGACTTGGGTCAGCTCCGGGCTGATGCCCACAACCATGAGCATGGGAATGAAGATCGGCGCGATCATGGCGTATTTCGCGGACATGGAGCCGACGAACAGGTTGACGACCATGACAACGGCGATGAAAGCGAGAATGAGCAGGGCAAGAGGGATTTCCGTGCGGGCAAGCATTTGTCCACCGGCCATGGCGAACATGCGGTCGAGGCCCGAGTAGTTGAAAAGGGCGATGAACTGCGCGGCAAAGAAGGCGAGGACAATGATCGGCGCCATGGCCGCCATACTTTCGCCGAGCTTGCGGGCGAAGTCGCGGTCAGAGGTGATGGTTCCGGCGGAGATCCCGTAAACAAGGGCGGGAACCATGGTGCCGAAAAAGATGATGGGGACGATGGCGTCCACCCAGCGTGCAAAGCCGCGCACGCCCTCGCCGTGGAGCGGAAAACCTTCCACGGAGATGGATACGACAACGGCAGTCATGACGGCGGCAAAGGCGAGCAGGCCGCGCCGAAGCGCGCGCCGCTCCCCGTCGGTGACGGCACCGAGGGCAAAGTCCTCGCCGGAAGGAGCGGCGCCATGCCCGGACGCGGGGAAGAGACGCTTCTCGACGAGGAACGCGCTGACCGCCCACGCCGTCAGCGTAATGACAAAGGTCGACGCGATCATGAACCACCAGTTGCATGCCGGGTTGACGCGGTAGTCCGGGTCGATTGTCCGCGCGGCCGCTTCGGTGAATCCGGCAAGCATGGGGTCGAGGCCGGTGATAAGGAGGTTCGCGTTGAAGCCGGCGGACACCCCCGCGAAAGTGGCGGCGATGCCGGCGATGGGATTGCGCCCGACGGCTTGATAGATGGCACCGGCCAGGGGCACGAGGAGGACATAGCCGGCGTCGAGCGTGAGCGAGGACATGATCCCGAGGAAGACCATCGCGGGCGTGAGAAGAGCCCCGGGCGTAACGGTGACGACCCGTTTGAGCAAGGCATTGATCAAGCCGACCCTTTCGGCCAATCCGATACCGAGCATGGCAACAAGGACGACCCCAAGGGGCGGAAACTCCACGAAATTTCTGACGAGGTTGGCGAGGATCCAGTAGAGCCCGTCGGCATGCAAAAGGCTTCTTGCCTCGAATGTCTCGCCGCTCTCCGTCCACTCGACCGACTCCGTGCCGTGCTCGCCGACGGAGACCTCCGGTAACAGTTCCCGCACTTGCCAGCCTTGCAGCGCTGCCAGATGGGAAAGCGCGATCACGAGAAGAATCCCGCCAATGAAGAACACCACCGGATCCGGCAACCGGTTCCCGGCGCGTTCCACCACGCGCAATCCGGCTGCGACGATTTCCGCCGGTTTCCTCGTTTGCATAACGGCGGGAAGCAGAACCGACGGTAGAGCGCGCGTCAACCGTGCAAAAGGATCGCCGTGCCGGGCTACTCGATGCCCAGCCACCAAAGACCGATCCGGATCCACAGCGGGATGGTGAGGACGGAACAGAGGGTAGTGAAAAGGATGACCTGGACCGCGACACGGGTGTCGCCGCCGAAGTGGCGTGCGACGACGAGGGGGAAAAGACCGGCGGGCATGGCGGCCTGCACGGCCATGACGCGGCGCAGCTCCTCCATGCTTTCGGGGACGAGGCGGGCGAGGAGGAGGAAGACGACGGGCAGGAGCATGAGGCGGGTGAAGCAGGCGGCGAGGGGCACGCGCGGGCGGGTGAGGAGGCTGCGGTCGTTCGCGAGATCGGCGAGCGTGGCCCCGGCGAGAAGCAGGCCGAGCGGAATGGCGCAGGCGGCGAGAAATTCGATGGTGCGGGTGGCGAAGGCGGGTACGCTTTCGCCGTAGCCGAGGCCGTTGATGGTGAGCGCGACGACGAGGGCGATGACGGGCGGATTGAGAACGCGGCGCCATGAATCGCGCGAGAAACTACCCGTGACGATGAGGATTCCGACTGTCCAGAAAGCCAGCTCGACACCGAGGTTGTGGACGAGGAGAACGCCGACCGTTTCCGGTCCGGGAAAGAGCGCAAGGACGATGGGAATCGGGATGTAGCCGTAGTTGTAGATTCCGTTGGTGAAGCTGAAGGTGCGGCGTCCCGTGCTGACGCGCATCCCGAAGAGCGGAGCGACGAACCATGCCGCGAAATAGCCGAGAACAACCGTTCCGCAGCCGACGAGCGGCGGAATGAGGACGTTGCCCGGAGTTGTCAGCGCAGGGTTGCCGAGGATGTAGCGCAGCATCAGTGCCGGATAGAGCACGGTGACAATCAACCGCATGAGGTTGGCGTCGGCAGCGTCGCTGAGGACGCGCCCCTTGCGCAGGGCAAAGCCGATGCCGATGATAACAAAGACCGGTGCGATGGCCTCGAGGATGAGCGTCGGGGAGATCATGGCAGACGGGCGGGAGAGTCGGCCTGCGACTTTACAGGAAGGCGGAGCCGGTCGCGTCGTCCCTCCTGCATTGCCCGTGAAAACGCGCGGCGGATCGGTCGCGGCAAGGACAGGGTGTCATTTCGACGGCCATCGGTCCGGTGATCGTCCATGAGAGAAAAGACGCTGCCGCGTGAAATCCGCGCGGTCAAATGCCTTCGGCGGCACCCCGCCGATGCTCACCCATGAACGAGGGCTGAGCGGATGACTTGGCTGAGAGAGGGATGCGGAAGACAGAACCGCAAAAAAAGCCCCTCCCCGTGGCGGGGAGGGGCTGGTAACATACCCAATTTGTAACCGGCGCGGCAATCAGTCCGCGATGGAAACGCCAATCCTGTAGTAGAGGCCGCTTCCCGGTTCCGCGCCACCGAGGATGAGGGAGACCTCTTCGCCGTCACCGGCGATGGGATCGCCCACAGGCTCCCAGCTTTCCAGATCCGCAGAGCCTTCGAGCTGGTAGTTGAGCCCGACCGCAGTGGTGAAGACGAGTTCTTCACCGGCGGCCATCAACTGAACGCCGAAGGGCTTGTAGATGCCCGTGACGGCGAGGTTGGAACGGACCGTGAGGTCGACGAGCGGGGACGAGCTGATGAGCTGTCCCGGCGCGGCGTCGTAGACCCAACCGCCGAAGATACTGCCGGGTTCGCCCGCAATGGCCGCGAGCGTAACGGTCGTGCCTTCGGTGTGGGGACCGGCCGGCACTGAGTCGACGCTGCCTCCGCGTCCATCCAGATCCAGCGCGTAGGTGGCGGCGGGATCGCCTTCGAGGATGACGACGAGGTCGTCGACGTTGCTGAAGGAGCGGCCGTTGCCGCCGCGGTGCCACACGCGGATGTTGGTTATGTAGCGGC
>SKLD01000376.1 GCA_007123395.1 Opitutales bacterium | reverse complement strand
TCGAGAAGTTGAGCCACCGGGCGCGCCGCTGTTGAGCAGGTCTTCCAGATGGCCCGGAATGGGCCGGTGCATCCGGAGGGGGAGAGCGCGGGTCGGCTGGAGACTTGCGCCATCGTGTCCTTCGCGTGCGGACGGGTTCCCGCTTTCCTGTAGTACGGGAACCCGTTGCTGAACAGAGAGACCTCCCCGAACGCCGCATAGGCGGCAATCCAAACTCCGGAGGCGGGTTCTACTGACAATGTAATAAAGCATGTTTTCGGCGTCGAGCCGTTGGGGCACCTATTGGATCTCGTCGTAGACCACCATCCACTACAACGACAACAGCCGGCATTCCCACCGCAAACGACGGGGCTCCAATTGGCAGCCCAGTGGCTTCTCCGTGCGCAACCGATCGATCCCTGCGCGCATACGGAAACTGCTGCTTCAAATGCGCCGTCTTCCTCGTTTGGTGAAAGAGCTAGCCCGTCTCCGGAAGACGCAGGGCTCGTGCATCTCAGTCATTCAGGCTAGAATTACATGAAATTCTAGTGTGTTAGCCTGGAAATGCACCCACACCGAAGTTCGAACCACCAGCCATTCCGCGACGCCCCGGCCCGGTTTTCAACGATACGAACGCCCGTGGATTTTCCATTACCGGGGATTCACGAAAGCGTTTGCCTGATGACAACAACACAGCGCACGGAAGGGCTTTTGCCTGTTGACGAAGCGGGGCAACGCTGGGTGGACACGACCCTCGGGGCACTTGATGTGGACCAGAAGATCGGCCAGCTCATGGTCTTCCCGCACTACGGCACGTTTATAACGCCGGACGTCGTGGAGATGATCCGTCGCTATCATGCGGGCGGGTTGCGGATCGCGCAAAAGTTCGCCCCCGGGGCCGCCGACGGGCGGGCCAACGGAGGAAGCGGCGATCCCTTCAAGCGACCCGACGCCGATATCTTCGACCGGCCCGAGCAGATGGAGCGGATCAGTTGCACGGCGGAGGAGTTTGCCCGCACGCTGAACGAACTGCGCGACATGGCGCTGGATCGCCCGGGCGGAGTGCCCCTCCACACCGCTTTTGACCAAGAGGGTGAAGGCGCGGACTTCCTTTTCGAGCAGCGGCTGTATCCCTTCCCCATGGGCCAAGTGGCCTCGGGCGATCCGGATCTGGCCTACCGCGTTGCCCTCGCCCTCGGCCGGCAAACCCGTGCCCTCGGGGCGAACATGATCCATTCGCCGGTGCTCGACGTGAATACCGAACCGGGAAACCCGGAGATCGGTCCGCGGGCCTACGGCGACGATCCGGACACGGTTACCCGCTACGCCCTCGAATCGTTGCGGGGCTTCAACGAGTCCGGCATCGCGGCGACAGGCAAACACTTCCCCGGGCGGGGACATTCCAATGCGGACGCCCACTTCGGCCTTCCGGAGATCGACCTTGACCGCGAGACGATGCTGCGGGTGCATCTCGCGCCTTACAAAGCATTGATCGAAGCCGGGCTCCCCTGTGTCATGGCGGCTTTCACGTCCTATCCGGCACTTGGGGCGGACGGCGTGCCTGCCGCGACCTGCCGCGCCATTGTCACCGACCTGCTGCGCGGGGAACTGGGATTCAAGGGAGTTGTCACGACCGACAACGTGCAGATGGGCGGACTTCTCGCCAAATGCGGTATGGGCGAGGCCGTTGTGCGCTGCCTTATCGCCGGATGCGATCTTGTGCTCTGCCGAGCCTACAACCGCCAGAAGATCGAGGTGCTGCAGGCGGTGAAACAGGCCGTCATCGAGAAGCGCTACACTGAGGCGGCGCTCGACGCCTCCGTGGCCCGAATCCTCGCTTTGCGCTGGAAGACGGGCCTTGTCGAAAACGGGGGCAAAGTCGATCCATCCAAAGCGGGCGCGGCCTTCCACAAAGCAGCGCACAAGGATCTCGCCCTCGAAGCGGCGGCGAAATCCACCGTTCTCCTGCGCGACCGCGCCGGCCTCCTGCCCCTCCCGGCGGACAAGAAGATCCTCCTCGTCGAGCAGATCCACCACTTCCACCGCTTCATCAACAACACCTACGTCCACCCGGGCATGCTGTGGCAGGAAATGCGCGCGCACTCGCCCAATGTCGGTGTTGTCGCGGTGAACGAGAAGATGACCGAGGCCGACGCGGCGGCGGTGCGGCGGCGACTCGACGATGCCGACATCATCGTCTCCACGAGCTACTACAATTACCGCAACCACGCCATCATGCTGCCCTTCCTTGAGGAACTCCGCGCCACGGGTAAGCCGCTCGTCATCCTTGCCAACACCCCCTACCGGCAATTCGGCGTTCCCGACTGGGTGGACACGGCCGTTGTTTCCTTCTGCCCGTCGGGCCGCGAAAACCTCCGTGTGGCGGCGGAGATTCTCTTTGGAAAACGCCACTCGACCGCCAGTCTGTCTGTTTCGCAATTGTGACCGACTTGCCGCCGGACGAACCTCGCTTCAGCAAACAGCCCATGGCGTATCAACCGGAAAACCCCGATTATGCCGTCAGCCCGTTCACCGGCATGACGTGGCGGCATTGGGTCGACGCCGGAAACCTCCTCCTCGACGGAGTTTTCCGACATATTCCGTCGTGGGACAATCCTCTACGGCTTCCCCGCCACGAAACCGCCGTCACCTATCCACAACCCGGACATCCGCTGTGGCGGCAAAACAGCGAGATTTTCGAGGGCGTCGCCCGCACTCTCCTCATCGCCGGACCGCTCCTCGCCCACTTCCCGGATCTCGAATCGAGCGGGATTCCGTTGGGGGAGTATTACCGCCGCGCCATCCTGCGCCTGACGGATCCGGACTCAGCGGAGTATATCGGCAACATCGAAGAGATCGTGGCCGAGTCGGGCGACAACCCCTACCAAATGACCTGTGAGTGCGCTTCCCTTGTCATCGCCTTGCGCACGGCGCCGACGGTGCTCTGGGATGCCCTCTCCCAAAACGAGCGCGACCGCGTGGCGAAGGTTTTCAGTGATTGGGCGCACCGGCGGACGCACCCGCACAACTGGCGGCTTTTCAACATCCTCATCCTCGCTTTTCTCAGCGATCATGGCTACCCCATTGATCCTGAAGTCTACGAAGACCACCTGCGCGTCGTGCGCTCCTTCGACGCCGGAGACGGTTGGTACCGCGACGGCACGCTTTTCGATTATTATTCGGTGTGGGCGTTTCAGTTTTACGCTCCCCTGTGGGCGCACACCACAGGCTACCGCACGATGCCCGAGATGGCTGCCGCCATCGAAGCCAGCTCGAACGATCTCCTCCGCACCTATGACCGTATTTTCGACCGCGCGGGCCGCCAGATCATGTGGGGGCGCAGCAACATTTACCGTTTCGCCGCCAGCGCGCCGCTCGGAGCCGCCTTTCTCCTCGAAAATCCTTCCATCGAGCCAGGGCTCGCACGGCGGGTGATGTCGGGCAATCTCCTCCAGTTTCTTGGCCACCCCGGCTTTTGGGTCAACGGCTTGCCCAGTCTTGGCTTTTACGGGCCCTTTCCACCCCTCATCCAACCCTATAGTTGCGCCGCCAGTCCTTTCTGGTTCGGCAACGCCTACCATGCCGTCGCCCTTGGTCCGGACCATCCCCTGTGGACCGCCACCGAGAAAGAAGGCTCGTGGGCCGGAGTCAGCGACGGGGAAGTGGCGGAAACCGAACTTCCCGGCCCGGGCATGGTCGTGGCCCAATACGGGAGCAGCCGTGCCAGCGAAATCCGCACGGCCAAAGTCGTTATCGCGCGCAAGAGCGGAATGCTCCCGCACTATTCCCGCCTTTCCTTTCACTCCGCCTTTCCATGGCAAGCCGATACCGCGGACGGCCAGCCCTCCATGCACTACCGTTTCACAGCGGAAGGCCGCTCATGGCGCCCCAACCTCATCCTCTACGGTGGACGCCGCGACGGGGTGCTGCACCGCCGCCTTGTTTATGAGTTTGAGGGCGCTTTCGGCGACCTGCCTGCCATCGACCTCGCTGATTTCACCCTCCCCGAGGGCCTCGTCCGCTGCGACCGCCTGCGCATCACCCAGCCCGATGCCTCCCTTTCCCTCGCCCATTACGCCCTGCCTGTCTTTGGCGGGAAGTGTGTTGTGGAAGAGCGGACGGTCGGGCCCGGTGTGCCCGCCCTCACCGCCTCCTCCGCAGGACGCCAGCTTGCCCTCGTCGGCGTTCGCGGCTGGAAGTCGCTGCAGGCACGGCGCGAGGCCGGACTGCATCCGGAGGCACCGGAGAGCGTACTTCTCATCGCCAACAGCCACCGCGCACCGCGTTATGGCGGGGAACCGCTGCGCATCAGCCTGCTCCTTCACCGCATGAACGACGAGCCATGGAGCGATGCGGATCTCTGGCCCTTCACTGGATTTGACATTCACTTCACAGGCCCCGGCGGATCGGCCCCAGCGGTCGAATTCAAGCTTGCCAACGGGACAATTCAAACCGTTGCATACGGACAATGCGAGGGTTCCCTCGCCATTTGAGTTTCACAGGATCCTCCGGCGCCGCATGTCACCCTCCCACACCGGTTCCCTAAGGTCCTTCCCACACCCCAGACCCCAAAAATTGCCATGAGTGAACACGTCTACGTGTCCATGAAAGACATCGCCGCATATGTCGGCGTTCATGTCTCCACCGTATCGCTCGCCCTGCACGACAGCCCGAAAATCCGGCCGGAGACAAAAAAACGCATTCTTGAAGCCGCCAATGAACTTGGCTACCGGCACAATCCCTACCTTTCCACCCTCATGAAGAGCCGACGGGTGCGGAAGATTCCGCAATCGAGTCCCGTCATCGGCTACATCACCTCCCATAACACAAAAGACGATTGGCGCAAACAACATGTCCTCTTGGAGTTCTTTGACGGATGCTGCGAGATGGCACGGGAACGCGGCTACCGCATGGAGGTATTTTGGCGCAAGGATCCCACAATGTCTCCGCGGCGCTTCAGCGAGATCCTATTCCACCGGGGAATTCAAGGCATCATCCTCGGCCCCTGCACCGAACTCGACGCTCACGTGGACCTCAATTGGGAACTCTTTTCTCCTGTCGCGATCGGGCACAGCATTCATCATCCGCAACTACACCGGGTCACCAATAATCATTTTCTATCCACGGTCCGTGTGATGGACTACTGCCATCGCATCGGCGCGAAGAAGGTCGGCTTCGTTGTGCAAAAGGTCCACACCGTCCGGCTCCAGCACCGCTGGCTGGGCGCTTATCTGGCGAAGCGTCTGGAACTGGGTTTGGATGAGGGCATCCCGCCCCTGATCACTGACAACTGGTCCCTGCCCACCATCCGGGAATGGTATGAGCGATTCCGGCCGGAGGTGATCATTGGTCCCTTCGGCTCCTCCGTCGGAAATTGGCTGGAGTCCACGGGGGTGGTTGTGCCCGATGACGTTCAACTCATCAGCGTGGCCTGCCCGCGAAAGGGACACCGTGTCACCGGCGTTTTCGAGAACAGTAAATCGATTGGAGCAAAAGCCGTGCAGATGGTCATCTCCATGATTGAGCACACGGAGAAAGGAATTCCGGAAAACCCTTCGACCATTTCCATGGAGGGCGAGTGGAACCCGGGAAGCACCGTGAAACGCCCCTCTGTTCCCATTCTTCCCGCGGACTACTCCGGAATGAAGGAAGCCGCCGGCGCACCGCTCCTGCAGAATATGCTATGATCTATCAATAGAGAAAGATCAACTGCGGCGCGTGGGGCGGCCCCGCCTCTTTGCCGAGGATTTCCAGTTGGCCGGAGTAGATCAGCTCTCCGGGGTAGCGCACCTCCTGGGTGATCAGAAAGGTCAGGTCGTCCGGGCTTTTGCGGTGAAACCATGTCACATCGATGAACTGCTCCTGCGGCGAGTGAACCCCGGTGACTGTCCCGAGAATAAAGGCGCTCTCCCCTTGCCCGCTCACACGATTGTCGGCGATCCGGCGCATGTTTCCGCCGTGTAGATCAAGGTTCGGCGCGTTCTCCGCCGTGATTGTGGATTGGGTCCAATCCGCTCCGCGCAGTCCGTAAACATGCGCCGGAAAGACCTCGCGCTCCGCCGTGTTGCGAACGAAGAGACGGAGCAAGACACGGCGTGGTTCACCGTCCGGCAGGTCACTCGGCCGAAACCGTAGGTAGCTGGCGTGGCGGTCCCCCGACCGGGTGGCATGGCCCGCCACACGCAGCGTGCGCTCCGATCCGAAATTGCGGTTGCGGGCGCGCCCCCCTTGCACGACAGCGTCCTCCGTCACCGGCGCAAGCGCGAACGTGAAGGGATCTTTGGGAATGGTGAGAAGCCAAACGGTTTCCGGAGACAGTTCGAGCCGCAGCACGCCGTCCTCGGGAATCTGCACCAACCCACGCACCGCGCCGTGCCGCACGGGACTGACTTCCTCGAGAATGGCAAGGTTCGGGCTTCCCAAGTCCAATGCCGTCAGGTCAATCTCCAAAGGCGTGGCCTCCGCGGAACGCTCCGTCACCAAATAGAGATGATAGAATCCCGTCTCGGGATCGTGACTGGCCCCCGCCCACGTCTCATCCGGGGCCGCACCGACCCACTCCGGTGTGCGGAGAAGGTCACGGTCGCGTTGGAAAGCGCGCATGATAAGGCGGTAGGCTTCTCCGCCGCGGGTGCTGCCACCCGTGCCAAAAGGCGGCGCCTCGTTCTCCTGCCAAAAATTGCCGTTGTGCCTGTAATAATCATCGCCCGGACCTTGGGTCTGACCGAACTTGAAGACATACAATTCATCAGGCTGTTCGAGCACGAGGTTGAGCAGTATGGATCCAAGACGGACGGCCCGGCGCGGGGTGTGCATGGTGTCCTCCGTGCGCCGGAACATGTAGTTCGCAAGCACGTTGAACTCGGTGATAATCACCGGCAAGGGCTCGCCGTCGTTGGCCTCCTTGACCAACCGCCTCATCTCCCGGTATTGATCGGCAAAGCCCGGACCATTGCGCCCATACTGCTGGTAGGCATAGACTTGGAAATTCGTGAAGTCCTCTCCGACATCATCGAAATACGGATTGCGGCGGTGTTCCATCGTGAGTTCGCCCCATCCCCGCTCCCGCGCCCGCTGGTCCGGTCCCTCGCGGTCCGGACGCGGGTGGAACATAGTCACCGCCGCGACCGTCACGGGAGCGCTGATACGCGGTTCAAGGGACTTTCCATACTTCCGGTTCACATCCTCCAATGCCGCCTGGATCGCATCGGAGCTGATCCGCAAACGCTCAATATACTCCATCTGCTCCAGCCGTAGGTTGATCCGGTGGTCGGGCTCGTTGTAGACTTGGAACCGCTCCACCCCGAAGTTGCGCGCCAACCAAAACGCCTGGGCGTAAAAATGCTGCCATGTCTCCCAGCGCGCGGCCCAATCCTTGCGCCCGCCGGAATCGCGGAAAGGAAAGCGCCCAACCCCCCGGTGGATCATGACAAGCGGTGTCAAATCCCGCTCCTGTCCGTATTCCATGACGTTCCGCACGCTCAGGCGGTTTGTCCCCACCATCACCGAAGCATAGTTCTCCTCAAAATACGGCCAGTTGATGAACCCGTGGTTCAACGGATCCGCCCGCAGCGCCTCCCGGCGCGCGATAAAGCTGTCCCGGCTGGTCACTCCGTCGCCCCAGTCACCTGTGTCGTCCCGCGGTTCGATGTGCGTGGGGGACGACCAAACGCGGAAGCCGTTCACCTCGGAGTAGCGAAACCAGTCGTGGCTGTTACTCCCCGGAACCATGTGCCCCATGTTGTAGCCCAGGACCGGCGGCGTCTCCCCGACAACCTCACTTGAAACACGCAACCGATAGGGCTCGCCCGCAGTCGCGAATGGCACCAAAGCCAAGAGCGCGAGCGTCAGTGGAAAAAACCGTTCCCGGAGATTCCGGCCTAAAAAAAGTCTTTCATACATGGCGAAGGTCTTACTTCTTTCGCCCGCCATCAAAAAAGCCCATTTCGATTCGAATAGTTGAATGCATTGACCCACGCGAGCTGCCGCTCCTCCACTCCCGAACTCTACGAAATCAGGAGTGGGCGGGCTGTCATCCTCATGCAAGAGAGCGACGAAGACGCCCCCGGGCGTTGCTTCGCATCTGCACCCGCCCCGTCCAAACCGTCTTCATACACCCTGGCTGGGCGCACGCCACCATCAGCGCCGATCCCCGCCGCCCAATGGCCTGCCTTCGTACCGTGAGGACCAGCCCATGCTGAACGCAGCCAGCCCTGTATTCACACGAGGATATCAAAGAACATCGCTGATCACCCGTGAACACAAGGCGCCCGCCACAAACCCGAAGTCCCAACAAAAGCCCAACTTGACCGTTAGAGCCCAACAATGTCCCAACAACGCCACGCGCCGCTGTTCATGCGGGTGCTCGAACAACCCCGATACTCCGACGGTCTCAAACACGGTTCTCGTCAATGTTTCGAAGACGCGTTTGCGGAGTTTCACCTCTGAGTCAGGGCGCTGCAGCTTTTTGCATAGGTGCCGTTCTTCTTCCAAGGCACGTCCCCGCGCGCGTCCGGCGTCGGTGCGGGCCCCGGACTTGCGCCGGTGTGCAGCCGTTGCGGATCGGGCGCTGAAGCAGCCCGAAAACGTCGTG
>SKLD01000499.1 GCA_007123395.1 Opitutales bacterium | reverse complement strand
GTGGCGCGGTTGGAAAAACCTCCGCCGACGGTCGAAATGGAACCGGTGGCCTCATTACTAAGCCCCCCGCCGACAGTGGCCTGAACACCACCGGCGGTGTTGTTGAAGCCGCCGCCGATGACCGCTTCGCTGTCACTCGCAACATTGCCCGCTCCGCCCGAGATGGTGGCGCTTTGCGTGTTTGCCCCCGTGATCGCATTGGAGGGGGCCCCTAGGATCACATTCGGGCGCGGATCGGAGCTGTGGCCGGCGGGCGTGATGCGCAGAACGGGCTCATTCTGCATACGGAGTTCGACGGGCTGGCTGCCCGCCGAACCGATCCAGCCGCTCACCTGGATATTTCCGGCCACATCCAGTGCCTGCGCGGGGCTGGTGGTTTTGATGCCGATGTTCCGGGTGGAGGTGATTTGGTCGCCGGACCCGGCCCATGCGCCAATCCCTTCGGCACTCATGGCGTTTCCGATGGCCCCGCTGGCGAAGGCATCGGCCGTCAGTGCGCCGTCGGCGATCGACTGCGCCCGTGCGGCCTGAAAGGCAAAGGGAACGCTGGTCAGTTCAAAGTCCGGTCTCAGTTGTTCGAAGCCTTTCCCTCCATCGAACCAAACGCGGAGAAACACCGGGCTGCCTTGAAAGACCTCCGGATCAAGAGGGGTCATGCCTTCGCCGCCAAGGACGACGGAGAAGATGCCGTTCCGCACATCCACGGGAAGGAAGGTTCCCGGCGGACCCCCGCCTTCACTTCTCCTGTCATGGCTCCAAAGCGTTTTCATGGTCGCCGGGGGAGGCTCATCAATCGCCACACCCGGCGCCGAGGTGTAGCCGGAACCGGCGCTGGTCACGCTGATCGAAACCACCCGCCCGTCTTCGACGAAGGCCACGGCTTCCGCCCCGCTGCCTCCGCCGCCGTCGAGACTGACGCGCGGGGCTGCATCGTAGCCGTTCCCCGCATCGTCAACGGTCACCGAGGTGACAAAGCCGTTTGTCACAATCGCCGTCGCCCGCGCCGGACGGACATTTTCCGTGCCGTCGTCGACGAGGGCGAACTGGAATAGACCCGTGCCATCAAAGGGTTGCCCGTCAACGGTGACTTTTCCTTGGTAGTGCAATGTGGGCGGCATCCCGGCAAAGGCTGCGGCACACGCCAAAGCGAAGGTTGTAGACAAAAACAGCAGGTTCATGCGGATCGCGTTCATTAGCGGAATCAGGTTATTGAGAATCTCAGAAATATTCGGACGTGAAGAAGAGTGGAAACGTGAGAACGACAACGCCGTCTGACGCACCGGTTTGAGTGTTACGGATTCTGAGAAACCCGCACAGGCCTCAAAAAGCAATTCTTATGTATCTGACAAGCTAAATGAATATTTTACCCGCGCAAGCCCGTATTCACGGTAAATTGCAGGGACGCGCGAGCGGCTATGGTTGGGCGGTCCGGTGAAGCCGATAAAACCGCGCGGAACTGTCTCCCAAAACCATCGGTATGCGCTTGTAACCATCGACGCTTGCGGGCGGATCGCTCACGGGTGCCCAGACGCCGTTCAAGTGATTGGTCTGAAGGAGCTGGTAGTCTTCGGCATCGTCGGGCCACTGCAAAATCCACTCGTCTCCAAGACGCACCCATCGCAGCTGCGGCCAGTCGAATGGTCGGTTGCGTAAAGCAAACGAAATGGGTTGAATGGTGATACCCCATGCGTCGGAGGTCTGCGCCATGCCGTAAACAAACTCCGGTCCCGAGGTGAACTGCAGATCGAAACCCAACGCCATCCGCCCAAGGACCACGGCACCATCGGGAGCGGCCGCAGGCCACTCCGGCCCGAGATGCTTTCCGGAATCGTCAAAGGCATTCAACATCAGGGCATAGCCGAGATTATCCCAATCGTGGAGCATGACGTAGGCGGTGACAAAGCGGTTTTCCACCGCGAACACAGTGGGCGAAAAGCCCAGCAGTTGACCGTATTGCCTCTCAGGACCGCGCGGTGTGCCGTCTGGGTCGAAACAGCGGAGAAACATGTGGTTTCCCGCATCCGGATCGGGCATGGGGACCGATTTCAGTCCCGTCGCGGCAACGGTGCGGCCGTTCCACGCCAAGCGGGCGCCTTGGGTCACTTGTCCGGCGAAAATCGGTTGCTCCCCCGCGATCACGTTGCCCTGAAGGTCGTACATTTTATAGTAGCCGCCGAGGGGCGGCCCTGATTCACTTTCCGCATGATAGACGAGAAAAAAACGTTCTCCGGTCCAAACCACATCGTAATACGCCTTCTCGGCGCCTTCGATTCCGGGATAGGTGATCGGTGCCAGCATCGCCAACTCCCGGTGAACCGCCGTGCTTCCATCCGGATTGAGGAGCCAGTAACGCAGATGCGTGTAAAAGCTGCCATGCGATAGGTCTTGGAATGGGTTGGATTTCTCCAGCCACATGCCGAAAACCGCGTAGTGTGTTCCCGTCCAAAGCACCCTAAAGCCCGCGGTGCGCCCCCCGTGCGGTATGCCCGGCAGTTCCTCCGGACCACGCGCGATCCGCCCGTCCGCATCGAGAATCAAAAACACCGCTCGGGTCAACGTGGAGGCGACAACGCCGAAGCCCGCGCCGTCCCAGCACAGAGAAGGGCCATAAAAATTCAGTCCATCCTCGGCGTGGATGCTTTCCGCCACGATCTCCATGCGTGTGTCGAATCGATAGAAATGCACATTCAACTGGGTGCCATCCGGAACCGAAATCACCTCGGCAGCCCCACCGGGGACGGCGACGATGGAGCCGATCAGCTGCGTTTCCCCGCCAGTCACGGGCAACACCGTCGCCGAACGAAACAGCATCTGCGCGCCGGGTGCGGAAGCCAACGCGCTTAGCAGACACGCGGCCAGCGAACCAAAGTAAAACCGTCTTCGCGAAACAACAGTATCCATGACAGACCTCCTTCACACCCCGAACCCGCATCATGAACGTCCCTGAAGCGAAGGCAAGCGAATTGCGCCACCGCGTTATCAATGAAAACTTCCCGAATCGTCTGCTTGCGTCGACTGAAAGGACGGTGAAGGGTGACATCAAGCTTCTCTTCATCTTGTTTTCGACATGATCGACCCATCCAAGCGACATCCGTTCCTCGAGGGCTTGAGCAAGCACCGTGGCTGTCCGCCGACGATTCTTGTGATCTTCGGGGCCTCCGGCGACCTCACGGCGCGCAAGCTGGTGCCTGCCCTTTTCAACCTGTCTCTCGACAATCTGCTTCCGGCGGAGTTCCGTCTTGTCGGGTACGGGCGCAAGGAGATCGCCGACGATGCGTTCCGCAAGAGCGCGCGCGAAGCCATCGAGGAGTTTTCCCGCCGCCCGCTCGACGAGGAGGTTTGGTCTTCGCTTGAGGGCAATTTTGTCTATCAGGCGGGTGCCTACGATGACCCCAAGGCCTACACGGAGCTGGCGGAGCGAATCGGCGCCCTCGAGAAAGAGGCTGGCCGCGGAATGCAGTTGGTCTTCTACATTTCGACTCCGCCGGGCGTCTTTGAAGCCATCGTGGAAAACCTCGGTGCCTGCGGTCTGGCCGACCACCGTGTCAACGGCAAGCTCGCGGCGAAGGTCATCGTGGAGAAACCCTTTGGACGCGATCTTGAGTCCGCCCGCGAGCTGAACCGCGTCATCGCGCGGAATTTCGAGGAAAACCAAGTTTACCGCATCGACCACTATCTCGGCAAAGAGACGGTGCAGAACCTCCTTGTGGCCCGGTTTGCCAACGCCATCTTCGAGCCTATCTGGAACCGCGAATATGTTGACTGCGTGCAGATAACCGTAGCGGAGGAGGTCGGCGTGGGCAGCCGGGGCGGATATTACGACGAAAGCGGCGCGCTGCGCGACATGATCCAGAACCACACGATGCAGCTCCTCTCCCTCATTGCCATGGAGCCGCCCGTGTCCCTTGATCCGGAGTCGATCCGCGACGAGAAAGTGAAGGTCCTCAAGGCGGTGCAGCCGCTCGATCTGGAGGAGTCGGGCGACACCGTGCGTGCCCGCTACGAGGAAGGACTTGTGGGCGGCAAGCGGGTGCCCGGCTACCTGCAGGAGAGCGGTATTCCGGCGGAATCCTCGACGGAGACTTACGCCGCGCTGCGCCTCCACATCAACAACTGGCGCTGGCAGGGGGTGCCGTTTTACCTGCGCTCGGGCAAGCGCATGGCGCGCCGGGTCTCGGAGATCGCCATCATCTTCAAGCATCCGCCGGGGATCCTTTTCTCCCGCGACAAGCAATATGACACAGCGCAGAACACCCTCGTCGTGCAAGTGCAGCCGGACGAGGGCATGACGCTGCTCGCCAACTCGAAAATCCCCGGCCTCGAGACCCGCACCCAGCCGGTGAAGATGCACTTCCGCTACGCCACGACTTTCGGCTCGAACACGCCCGAGGCGTACGAGCGCCTCATCCTCGACGCCATGGTGGGCGACAGCACGCTCTTCATCCGCGGCGATGAAACGGAGGCGTCGTGGCGGTTGGTCACACCGCTGCTCGAAAAGTGGGCGGCGGGCGGTTCACGCGGGATGGCCGGCTACACCGCCGGATCGTGGGGACCGCTGGAAGCCGAACGCCTGCTCTGGCAGCGCAATCACTCATGGAGACGGCCGGGGATATGAGCACCGCTCCCGCCAATCTGCTCGATGCCCTGCCCGGCATACGCGTTCCCGTGGAGGATGTGCCCTCCATGCTTACGCACATGTGGGACAGCGATGTCGGCGAACACGGGGCGCAGCGCATCAACAGCTTCCGCGCCTCGCAGATGAACCTCGTGCTGCACTTCGGGCTCGCCACCACGGCGGACGAAGCCAACCGGCTCTTTGATACGGCGATTGAATTCGCGCAACGTTATCCTTGCCGCCTTGTCGTCCTCTGTCCCGGCGAGGGGAAGCGCGGCGACGAAGAGGTGCTCCATGGCAAGGTGTTCAGTCAATGCTACGTCGGTAAGAACCTGCGCGACATGTGTTGCTGCGAAGCGCTTGTCCTCGGTTACAACACGGAGGATGCCCGCTTTCTCGAAGATCAGATGTCGCTCTGGCTCGAAACCGATCTGCCCGTCTACCATTGGTTCCACCGCGTGCCGCCGGAGCGTATCACGGACTGCTACGGCTCGATAGTGAAACGTGTGACGCGCGCGATCTACGACAGCGGTGTCGACCCGGAGCTGGCCTCCGGTTTTTGGACGGAGAATGCGCGTGTCCGCGATCTCGCCTACGCGCGAACGCTGCCCATGCGCCAGCATATCGGCCAGTTCCTCAGCGTATATCCGCCCGAGTCGATGAGCGACGCCCTGCAAGCCGTCGAAGTGCGTCACGATCCGGCTCTCCGCGGCGAAGCTGTCTCGCTTTTGGATTGGATGCGCGGCGCGGTACTACGGTGCCTCCCGGCGAAGGAGGAGGACGGTTCTGCCGCCGCGCCGGAGTTCCGCCTCTTGAGGAACAAGGCGGAAGACGGCACAATGAGGGTCGACTGGCGCTACGCGACAGAGGAAAAATACTTCCACTGGGAGTACAGCGTCCGTTCACGGACAGGCCAACTGAGAGGGTGTTTTGGTGGTTTGGCCGCTGAACAACCGTTGCACATCGATACACTGCCGCGCGCGGCGGCGCTCGCCGAGGCACTCTTCTTCTAAGAATCGACAGCTAATCTCCTGCGAAAAAAGATGAAAATCCTTGATACACGGACCGGAACCCTCTTCGTCGGCGCGCGCGAGCGGCTCTTCAAACGCGCCGCGGAGCTAATGGAAGAATCCGGGCGCGAAAGACGCACTTTTAGCATCGCCCTCACGGGCGGATCGACGCCCAAGGCCTTCTACAAGTGGGCCGTCGACGGTGACCACATCCCCGGCGCCGCCCGCACCCGCGCGGTGTGGACTGTAAGTGACGAGCGCATGGTCCCGCTGGACGACGGCGAGAGCAATTTCGGCAATGCCGACCGCATGCTCCTCACCCCCCTCGGCGTGGAAGAGCGCCAGAAGTTTCCGTGGCCCGTGGATGTGGACGTCCACTCCGCCGCCGCTGTCTTCAACCGAAGGTGGACGGATCGGTTCGGCGGTGAGAGCGGCTTCGACCTCTGCTTCCTCGGCATGGGCGATGACGGGCACACTGCTTCGATTTTCCCAGGCAGCCCCCTCCTTGAGTGGGATGCGGAAGAAAACTTTACCTGCGTGAATGTCCCGGAGAAAGGCTGGCGGCTCACCGTAACGGCGACGGGCCTGAGCCGGTGCCGCCGCATTGCCGTGATGGTCACGGGCGAGAACAAGTCCGAGGTGCTCCGCGAAGTGATCGAGGGAGACAACCCGGAGCGTTATCCGGCGCACATTCTCTCCCGCTTCCGCGAACGCACGATTTGGCTCGTTGACGAAGCGGCGGCCTCCGCCCTCTCCGGAATCTGAAGCGAGACCCGGATCATGCGCCTTATCCTTGCGAGCAATAACCCGCACAAGGGAGTCGAATTCGTCCGCCTTTTCGGGGCGACAGGTGTGGAGATCACAGGTGCGCACGCCGTAGGCGGCATGCCCGCCGTGGAGGAAACAGGAACCACGTTCCGCGAAAACGCCTTCCTCAAGGCAGAAGCACTCCAGCCCCGCCTCGGCGAAGCCGATTTCGCCCTCGCCGATGACAGCGGCCTCGAAGTCGATGCCCTCGGCGGAGAGCCCGGCGTTCATTCCGCCCGCTTTGCAGGCCCCGGCGCGGATGCCGCCGCCAACATCGAAAAGCTGCTCAAGGAACTCGGGGACGTTCCCCCGTCACAGCGCTCGGCCCGCTTTGTCTGCGTTTTGTGCCTCCTCGACCACCGGGGAAAAGCACGTTACTTCGTAGGTGCCTGCGAGGGAGAAATCCTGCGCCATGCGACCGGCGGGGAGGGCTTCGGCTACGATCCAGTCTTTCAGCCCGAAGGACACGAAGGTTCGTTCGCGGCCCTTGGCCGGAATATCAAAGACAGGATTTCCCACCGTGCCCGCGCCGTGCGGGCACTGCGGGAAGCTCTCAACGCGTCTGCCGCCGCCGGCGGAACTTCATGATGACGAGCTGATCGAGGCCCGAAAACTCCATCACCCGGTGAACAGCAGGGCTGGCCACTTGAAAGACAACAATCCTTCCGCGCGTCTGCAGGTTTCGCACCTCGGAGAAAAGCCAGTTCACGCCCTTGGAATCGATCATCCGCGCGTTGCGCAGGTCGAAGTAGATCGTCTTCCATTGCTCCATCGGGTACTGCGCGATCGTTTCGCGGAAAGCTTTGCCGACGGTGTCGACGGTCGAGCTTGTGAGGTCGCTGTTGATCGGGATGACGAGGCGCTTTTTGGACGCCTTCAGCTCACTGGAGATAAGTTCACGCGTGGACATGGAAGTCAAAAAGTAGAGAGGTTCCCTTGTTCTCAATCCCAAACTCGTCGCTCAGGTGCTGGATAATCCCTAGACCGAGATTGCGTCCCTGGCCTTCCGCCGCGATATCCAGCTCGGAAAGGCGCTTTTTCAGGTCGAAATTATGGCCTTTGCCGGGATCATCGATGCGGACGCGCACCACTTTTTCATCGGGCAGGTAGGACATCTGCAAAGTGCAGACTTTCTCGGGGGAACCTTCGCACCCGTGATGGAAGGCATTCAGCATGCCCTCGCGCAGGCAGATGAGAAGGTCATAGAGGCGGTCACCCATTTCGTCGCCGACCGCGAACTGGATGCTGCGCCGCCAGACCGACTGAAGGTGATCGATGTCCTGATACTCGTCACCCGAGTATGATTCGTGAAGGATTGGTTGAAACAAGGCTGATGTGGGTTGTTCGGGGTTAATGAAAAAACGCAATAAAAGTAGATCGTCAGGCGATTGTAAAGCAGAATTCGCACCTTCCTTTCCATCCTCGAGCAACCGGTGGGCGAGACTCAGTGAGTCGATCTCGAGTTCGGTGGCAAAATCGATGAGCCCGTCCGTATGCATGCAGACAAAGGATATGTCCTTCAGCGGCCGGGTCTCCCGCACGGGACCGCGCTCGCGGTCCCAACCCATGGGAAAGGCACCGGTCATTGACTGGCTGACAAACCCGTGGCGGTCGCAGAAGACAACCGGCGGAAATCCGCTCGACGTGACGGTAACCGACGAGTCCTTGAGATCAACTTCCAAAGCGCAAACAGACAGACTCGTGGGACCCCCGCCGACGTTGCCGGACTCGCCCCACTCGTCGCAAAGCAAGCGGTTGAAAACGCTGAAGGCCTCGCGCGCGGACTGACCCGATTCCTCAAAACCGCGGATCATCCCTTGGAAATAAGCGGAAACAAACCCCGAACGGATGTCATGCCCGGAGACATCTCCCGCGATGACGAGAAAGCGTCCCTCTTCCAGCTTGCGGGCGTTGAAAAAATCACCGCCCACTTCGTGCAGGGGCTGGTAGACAAGCCGTATATGCGAGCTGAGTTCCTCGCCGAGGGCGGTATTGAAAAAGCGGTCCAGCCTGCCCGCGTCACGGAGACCGGCTTGGTCGTCCTCGAACTTGCGCATCCGGGCGGTTTCCGCGGCGGCTTTGACCATCGCATCCCGCAGTGCCTGGTGCGTGATGGGTTTTTCGAGAAACCCGGTCGCACCCTCGGAAAGGGAGG
>SKLD01000042.1 GCA_007123395.1 Opitutales bacterium | reverse complement strand
CAGGGAGCAGCGTCGCGCGCTGGCGGGCTGTTTTCGGGGCGAGGGCGGGGAAGACGGGGCGCTGGCGCGCTACCGCCTGTTGATGCTGGGCAAGGGGGCGGGGTCGAAGCGCGACGGGAGCGGAGCGCGGATCGATCCCGCGGCGCTGGCGGAGGCGGTTGCGGCCGGCGGGGAGCTGGAGGCGCACGAGCTGCTGCGTCTGCGGGCGGGCTTTTTCACACGTGGCAAGGCGCTGGGGACGGAGGCTTGGCTGCGGGAAGGGGAGGGAGCGGCGGCGCTGTCGCGGCTGTCGAAGCCGCCCGGCGCGCGACCGGTGGAAGTGCTGAAGCATTCGGAGCTCGCGGTGGCGGGGAGCGGTCGCGGCGCGGGCGCATTGAAGGTCCCGTGAGAGGATCCATTCCATCCCGAAGGATGTGAAGACTTGATCGCAGAGGGAAAGCGAAACGGATATCGCGAAGGCGTTCCAAACGCAACGGGTGGGGTAGCACGAGTGGCAGATCGTTGGACGCAGGGAGGGGGGGAGTCACCTGTGATCGACTGATTGTGCTCTCTGCTGGGCGGCTCAGTCCGAGGGTTTTTGGCGGAACGAGCCCCGTAATTTCAGCGGCAATGGCTGGAAATGTTTTAGCCGGGGCCGACGCCGTTGAGTCGATTTCGCGTAGACTCAGGTTTCTGGGTATACCGGCGAGTGGTGGCGGTGGAAGAGGTCAAGGACGCAGGGATTTTGATCGTTTCTCCTCCTGGAAATGATACATACAATGATACATACAGTTCTTTTTAAATTATCAAAATATTTCGCTTATTGCCTGCAGGTAAAAGTTTACTATAGCTCTGAGATAAATATTTTAGAGGGCTTTGGCGGGGGGAGGTTTTTTTGGAGGCGTTTTTCAGAGGGCGTGGATGGCGGCTTTCTCGATGGCGAGGGCGGCTTCTTTGAGGGACTCGGAAATTGTGGGGTGGGCGTGGACTGTGCGGCCGAGGTCTTCGGCGCTGCCGCCGTAGGTCATGTGGGCGACGGCAGAGGCAATGATTTCGGAGGCGCCGGCGGCGATGACTGCGACACCGAGAAGGCGGTCGGTATTGGCGTCGGCGATGACCTTGACCATCCCGTCGGTGGCGTCTTGTGCAATGGCTCGTCCGTTGGCGAGGAGGCTGAATTTGCCCACTTTAACATCGAGTCCTTTGTCTTTGGCGGCGCGCTCAGTGAGGCCGACGGAGGCTATTTCGGGCTGGGTGTAGATGACGTTGGGGACGAGGTTATAATCAACGTGAACGGGTTTGCCCGCGATCATCTCGGCGACGGCGACGCCGTCCTCTTCGGCCTTGTGGGCGAGCATAGGCCCGGCTATGACATCGCCGATGGCCCAGACGCCTTTGGCCTTGGTGCGGAAGTTATCGACGGGTATGCGCCCGCGTTCATCGGTTTCGATGCCGGCGTTGTCGAGGCCGAGTCCGTCGGTATGGGCTTTGCGCCCGACGGAGATAAGGATTTTATCGGCTTCGTAGGTCTTTTCCTTGCCCTTCTTTTCCGCCTTGAGGACAAGGGCCCCGTTCTGTTTATCACAGGCGACGACCTTTGTATTGGTATCGATGGCGAGGCCTTGCTTCTTGAAAATGCGCTCGGCGAGTTTGCTGACGTCGTCGTCGGAGCCGGCGGCGATGGTGGGGAGAAACTCGACGACTGTAACCTTGCTGCCGAGGCGCGCCCACACACAGCCCAACTCGAGACCAATGGCTCCGCCCCCGATAACGACGAGGCGTTCGGGCACTGCGTCGAAGGCAAGTGCGCCGGTGCTGGAAACGATGTCCTTTTCGTCGATTTCGAGGAAGGGCAACCCGGCGTGGGAGGATCCAGTGGCGATGACGATATTCTCCGCTGCGACCGTCTTCGTTTCGCCGCCGCCGGAGACCTCGACCTTGTGATCGCCGAGGAGCTTGCCGGTGCCTTTGAGGACGGTGATGCCGCGCTTTTGCACGAGGGTGCCGACCCCTTTCCGAAGTTGGTCAACGACCTTTCCCTTTCGTTCCATGAGTTTGGCTACATCGACGGTCACTTCCTTAGCGACGATTCCGTGGTGTTCGCCGTGGGCGGCGTGGTGGAACAGTTCGGTGGAATGGAGGAGGGCTTTACTCGGAATGCATCCGATATTCAGGCAGGTGCCCCCGAGGTGCTCCTCCTTTTCGACGAGCGCGGCTTTGAGGCCCAGTTGGGCGGCGCGGATGGCGCACACATATCCTGCGGGACCGGCGCCGATAACAACGAGATCGTAGGTATCCATAAAATCAAAATAACGGCCCGGCTTTGTTAGGGCCGCCGTGAATCAAAGCTCGAAAAGCATTGTTGCGGGCTCTTCGAGGAGTTCCTTCACGCGCACAAGGAAAGTGACGGCCTCACGCCCGTCGACGATGCGGTGATCGTAACTGAGGGCGAGGTACATCATGGGGCGAACGACGATTTCTCCGTTCACGGCGACGGGCCGTTCCTTGATTGTGTGCATACCGAGAATGGCAGACTGCGGCTGATTGAGAATGGGGGTGGAGAGCATCGACCCGAATATACCGCCGTTGGTGATGGTGAAGACGCCGCCTTGGAGGTCGTCGATGCCGATCTTGCCCTGTTTGGCTTTGTCGGCGTAGTCAATAATTGATTTTTCGATATCGGCAAAGCTTTTTCTGCTGCAATCGCGCACGACGGGGACAAGAAGACCTTTGGGCGTGCTGACGGCGATCCCGATGTCGTAGTAGTGGTTCTCGACAATATAATCACCGTCGATCTGCGCATTGATGCCGGGAACGGCTTTGAGCGCTTGCACAACGGCCTTGGTGAAAAAGCTCATAAAGCCCAGCTTGACGCCGTGTTTCTTAACGAAGGCTTCCTGGTGTTTCTTGCGCAGGGCCATGACAGGCGACATGTCGACCTCGTTGAACGTGGTCAGCATGGCGGTGCTCTGCTGGGCATGCACAAGGCGTTGGGCGATGGTACGGCGCAGCGGGGTCATCTTGCGGCGTGTGCGCCGTTGCGAGTCCTGCCCTGCGGCCGACCCGGGACCGCCTGCTGCGACCGCCTTCTCTCCGTCGGCCGGTTTGGCACTGGCACCGGCCTCGCCGCCCTTTTCGCTGCGGACGGGCGTTGAATCCTTCTTTTTCTCGATGGCGGCGAGCATATCGCCTTTTGTCACACGCCCGTCTTTGCCGCTACCCTTGACGCCAGCGGGATCCACGCCGGACTCCTCGGCGAGGCGTCGCACGGCGGGTGAAAGCGGAAAATCTTCTCCCGCATATTCATCTTCATCTTCGTCTTCCTCTCCTTCTTTGCGTTTTTCCTCCGCTTTACGCTCGCGGGAAGCCTGTTCGACGTCTTCATCCTTCCCGTTTTCCTCCTCTTTCGCCCCGGCGCCGGATTCATCGATTTCAGCAACGATGGCTCCGACATCGACTTCGTCGCCCTCTTCGACTTTGAGGGAGATCACCCCGGACCCTTCGGCCGTGCCCTCGGAGGTAATTTTATCGGTTTCAAGGTCGTAGAGATGCTGACCTTTTTCCACGGTATCACCATCCTTGACGTGCCATGCGGCGAGGATACCGCTGCTGATGGATTCGCCCATCGCGGGAACTTTGACTTCTATCGGCATGTTCGGGTTTATGGCAGAAGGTTAGGCGGAATGGAAAGCCTCTTTCACGAGCGCGGCCTGTTCGCGCTTGTGGAGGGCGAGGGAGCCCACGGCGGGGCTGGCGGCGGCGTCCCTCCCGGCGTAGCGTGGTTTGGCACCGAGAGTCTCTTCGAGGATCGGTCGGAGGAAACTCCATGCGCCCATGTTTTCCGGTTCTTCCTGGCACCAGACAATGTCGCCGGCGTTCTTGTATTCCTTCATGACGGTTTCAAGGAGTTTGCGATTGAAAGGGTAGAACTGCTCCACGCGGACAATGGCAGTGTCCTTGATCTTCTCTTCTTCCCGGTGGAGGGTGAGATCGTAGTAAACTTTGCCGGAGCAGAGGATGACACGTTTGGTCGTAGAAGGTGGCTCGGGGTCGGGCAGGATGGAGCGGAAGACACCGTCGGTGAAATCCTTTCGGTCGGAGACGGCGGAGCGGTGGCGCAGGAGGCTCTTGGGTGACATGATGACGAGCGGTCGGCGGAAGTCGCGCATCATCTGGCGCCGCAGGATATGGAAATACTGGGCTGGCGTGGTGAGGTTGGCGACTTGGATGTTGTCCTCGGCACATTGCTGCAGGAAGCGTTCAAGCCGTGCGCTGGAATGCTCGGGGCCCTGGCCCTCGTAACCGTGGGGCAGGAGCATGACAAGGCCGCTGACACGCTGCCATTTCGATTCGGAGCTGGCGATAAACTGGTCGATGACGACCTGCGCACCGTTGACGAAGTCGCCGAACTGCGCTTCCCACAGACAAAGCATATCCGGAAAGTCGAGGCTGTAACCGTAGTCAAAACCGAGAACAGCTGCTTCGGAGAGAAGCGAGTTATGCACGCACAGCATCCCTTTTCGCCCTTCCATGGCCATGAGCGGGATGTAGCGCTCTCGCGTCTTGGTATCGAAGAAAATCGCGTGGCGCTGGCTGAAAGTGCCGCGGACGCTGTCCTGTCCGGAGAGGCGGACGTGTTTGCCCTGCATCATGAGCGTGCCCCATGCAAGAGCTTCGGCGAAGGCCCAATCAATGCCCTTGTCCTCTTCGAAGGCCTTCAGCTTGGCGGCGAGTTGCCGCTTGATTTTAGGGTTTATGTTGAAATCTCCGGGAAAGCGGGTGAGGGCGCGGGCGACGTGGTCGAGGGATTCCGCTTCGACTCCGGTGGCGATGTCCTTGAAGGCGTAGTCGGCTTGGTAGGAAGGATTGGCACCCTCCATGGGAGCGGCGATTTTTTCGCCGGCCTCCTGCTTGCGTTTGAGACCGTCGTAGGCGTGCTGGAGGCAGTCCTTCGCCCCGGCTCGAAACGCTTCAAGCTGCTCCCCGCTGATGACACCTTCGTCAATGAGGCGCCTGCCGTATATTTCGCTTACGACGGGGTGCTCGCTGATCTTTTGGTAGAGCAGCGGTTGGGTGAATCCGGGCTCGTCGATCTCGTTGTGCCCATGGCGGCGGTAACAGCAGATATCGATAACTACGTCGCAGTTGAATTCCTGCCGGTATTCGAGAGCGAGTTGCGTGATCCACGCGACGGCCTCCGGATCATCGCCGTTGACGTGGAAGATGGGCGCTTCAACCATTTTGGCCACGTCGGTGCAGTAGAGCGAGGAACGCGCCTCGGAGGGGTCGGTCGTGAACCCGATCTGGTTGTTGACGACAAAGTGCACGGTGCCTCCGGTCCGGTAGCCGGGCAGTTGGGAGAAGTTGAGCACTTCGGCGACGATTCCCTGGCCGGCGAAAGCGGCATCACCGTGGACGAGCACGGGGAGGACCGCTTTCCGTTCGGCGGTGTCGCCGAGGATACGCTGACGCGCGCGCGCGGTGCCCTCGACAACCGGATTGACGGCTTCGAGATGGCTGGGGTTGGCGGCAAGGTGCAGGGCGATTTCCGCGCCCGCTGAATTTTTGCGTTTGGCAGAGTAGCCGAGGTGGTATTTCACGTCGCCGTCGCCGTGCTTCATCTCGGGGATGAAGTTTTCGCTGAACTCGTGGAAGATGTATTCGTAGGACTTGCCGATGATGTTACTGAGGACATTGAGGCGGCCGCGGTGCGCCATGCCCATGACGATTTCTTTCACGCCAAGCCCGGGGGCACGTTCGAGAATGGTGTCGAGGGCGGCGATGAGGCTTTCGCCACCTTCAAGGCCGAAGCGTTTCTGGCCGACGTAATTACTGTGGAGAAACTTTTCGAACTGCTCGGCCGCGGTAACGCTGCGGAGGATGCGTTCGCGCGTTTTGGGCGGGTATTTTGGACGGTTGAGACTGGGCTCCATACGCGACTGCAGCCAGCGGCGGCGAGGGGTTTCCTGAATGTGGAGGTATTCCACGCCGATCGAGCTGCAATAGGTCTTTTCGAGGTTGTCGAGCAACTCGCGGAGGGAGAGGCGGATACCTTCCAGATAGTTGCCCGTCCAGAAGACCTTGTCGAGATCGGCTTCCTGAAAGCCGAGACGCTCGAGCGAGAGCCGGGGATTGGTGGGCGGCTCGCGCAGGAGGGGATTGATGTCAGCCTGCGTGTGGCCGATGGAACGGTAGGCGTAAATCGCCCCGGTGAAACGGGCTTGGAGGATGGCGTACTCCGCGGCCTTGTCTGAGGGGCTCTCGGTGTCGAGGGCGCCGTTGGTCTTGCCGTTTTCACCGCCGAGGGCAAATCCCTCGAAAAACGCGCGCCAAACAGGGTCGAGGGACTCGGGATCGTCAAGCCAGCGAGCGTAGTGCTCGTCAATGACGTCGGCGTTCCAACGGGTCGCAAAGGTTGGATTTTTCATGAGGCTTTTTCGCTTTTCGAAGTCAAATGCCGGAGCAGATTGGACACTTCGGCCGCGTTTTCAATGCGTTTGCCGCCGAGCAGCGGAAATTGCGTGAAGTTTCCGCTTTTGTAATGTGACGGCTTTGGGGTATTCGTAAAGATAATGAGCGAAGTCAGCGTGGATTCGGCCCCGGCACCCGAAGGCGGGGAATCTTTGGAGGCATGCCTGAAGGCTGTTGTCGACGGCCCCTCCCACAGCGGAACGCTGTCTGTTGCCGACGCCTTGCGGCGCCTTGACGCGCTGGCGCGGGCGGAGCATCTGGACGAACGCCTGCGCCACTATCTGCAGCGGCGCAGCTACGTGAAGGCACTTGAACACATGCGCGCGACACAGCATTGAGCGAGCGATGGCGAAAAAGAAAGAACGTATCGACACGAGCGGGGGTGAGGCATTGGAGGCGGACAACCCGTTCGACGCGCTTCGCCTTGAGGGGCGGAGCATAGACAGGCGGGCTGCGCCGTTGCCGGCGAAAGCGCCTGCGGCGGAAGGGGAGAAGAACGGCGAAGGGCGTGGCGAGCGGATCGAAATCCGCCGCCTTAAAAGCGGAAAGGGCGGCAAGACCGTGACGGAGATCAGGGGCTTTTCACCCGCCGCGCGGCGGCACCTTCCCGAGCTGGCGAAAGCCCTCAAGACGCGTCTCGGCGTGGGCGGCGCGGTGAAGGGCGACATCATTGAAATTCAGGGAGACAACCGCGAAGCGGTCGCATCCTTTTTGTGCGGGCGCGGCTACCGGCCGGTCTTCGCCGGGGGTTGAGGCATTCTCTGTTTTTCTCTGTTTGCCGGGGCAATCAGGGCTTTCCAGCGGCTGCGCTTCCTGCAAGCTGATGCGGGATGGAATCTTTAGAGAAGTTGCTGGCGGTGGCCGAAACCGCCGCCCGGGAGGCAGGCGGAATCCTCCGTGAAGGCGCGGGAGACCTCCGCGAGGTCACCTTCTCGGACCGGCACGACGTGAAGTTGCGCGCCGACGTCGATTCGGAGCGGCGTATCCGCGCGTTGCTTCAGGGGGAGACACCCTATCCCGTGGTCGGCGAGGAGGAGGGCGGAGACGCCTCGCTGACGGAGCGCTACGAACCCTATTGGGTGGTCGATCCGCTGGATGGCACCTTCAACTATTTGCGCGGATCACCGCAATGCTGTGTGAGCATCGGTCTGATGCGCGGCGAAACGCCGGTGCTCGGCGTGGTATATGATTTCCATGCGGGTGAATGCTTCGCGGGGATCGTGGCCGGGGGACTGCGCCTCAACGGCGAAGCCCTCGTGCCCGAGTGGGCGCGCAAGCGGGACGAGGCAGCGCTGCAGACGGGTTTTCCCTCCGGCATGAGCCGGGGCTCGGCGGAGTTGCACGAATTCGTCGGACGGGTGCAGGCATACAAGAAGGTGCGCATGGTGGGCTCCGCCGCGCTCGCGCTCGCTTATGTAGCAGCCGGGCGTTCGGACGTCTACTATGAAAGCTCGATACGCCTCTGGGATGTGGCGGCGGGGCTTGCGCTCGTGCAGGCAGCAGGCGGCCTCGTGCGCATGCGCGCGACGGGCGGAAAGACGCTTGCCTACGATATCTGGGCGGCGGGACGCAGCGATCTGCTGCCGGATTAATTCAACATTTTTAGAACAAAGAGGGACCTGCCTCCGGGTTTGGGTTGCCGTCGAAGCGGCGTCAGGGCAGGCCTCTCTCCTTCGCAACGGCTCCCCCCGCTATAGGAAAGCGAGAACCCGTCCGCGCGGGAAAGCATACGATGACGCGAATCTCCAGCCGACCGGCCTCACCCGACGGACGTCCTGAACCATTTCGTGCGACACTGGAAAGCCTGCCCAACCCCCGCGCGACCAGCGGCCCGAACACATTGCTCAAAGAAGTTTAATGTTGCAATGTGTCTTCGAAATATGGCACACAGTGCTTCATCAATTCACTTCTCATCGTGTACTCCAAATTTTCTTGAAGAAATATATCGTGTATCCTGTCTCGTGGTGCTTAATGGTTCGTAAATTATGGGAGAAATCAGAATAAAACGTGAGGACGGGCCGGCGGTTTATCATGTGACATCGCGGGTGATCCAGAAGCGTCGCTTGCTGTTGGAGGGTCAGCGGGAGGTGTGGGTGGCGGCGCTGCACCGCGCGGCGGAGTTCAGCGGGGTGGAGGTGATCACCTACT
>SKLD01000289.1 GCA_007123395.1 Opitutales bacterium | reverse complement strand
GCCGTCAACCCTCACAGGCAAGCCGTCTTCGGCTCCCAGCATAAGCAGAAAAGCGGGTTCCCAGCTATTGTTGTTGCCGCTTGCCGCGACCACTTTGCCGTCACCGCGCACGTCCCACGGTTGGATATCGAGGTAGGACCGCCGCGCCTCCACGTTGTAAGCCCATACGATTCCCGTGGGCGGACCCGCGACGAAGTTATTGTTCAGGCGCGCGACGTAATAGCCCTCCGTGGCTCCGTTGGCGCGTCGGCCCGAAACATAGAGACCGCCCGTGGCTTCGCCCGGCACCTCGGTCGTGCGGATGTGGTTGATCTCGACCACCGTCCCGACCGGGAAATGGACCGCGCGCAGGATGTCCGCAAGGTCTGCGGAGAGATGGAGCATGTAACCGAGGGCGCCCGCTGACGTGGAGTCGATCCCCGCCGCCGCCATCTCCGTCACCGGGACGCCGGCGGGCAACCAGTCGAGGGACGGGCCCGACGCGCTCACCAGCACGGTGCCGTCGGAGAGTTGATGCACGCCGTTGAACCGGTGGTCGCCCGGAGCGTCCGCGTAAAACACGGTGTCTGCCGCGAAAACCGCGCGTGCGGAAAGAAGCGCGGCCATGGCAAGAAGAGACAATGTTCTTATCTTCATGGGGAATGGGGAATCTAAACTGTCATGCTGGTGGGAATCTTTCCATCGCCCCGTTCGCCAAAGACGGCGGAAGGGCAGGGTAATGGCTGCCACAATGATACAGCCGAATAGGTTTACCCGTGAAGCAAGGGTTGTCCATCGTCAAATGTCTAGTTTACAAATAAAGTTTTCAAGGTGGATTGACAGATGGTCCAGCCCGTGTTCTCTCAGCGCTTTACTGGGCTCAGCTATCGCTCATGCGGAGTCGGGCTCTGTTTTTCAGTCGATCACCCTAAAACAAATCTTCTTAGAATGAATTTCCCCAAGCGATCCATTCTGTGCCGCCGGTCTGTCTTGTTGCTTTCGTTCATGCTGTTCCCTGCGGGAGCCAGCGGCCTTTCCCTTCTCACCGAACCGTTTTTGCAACTTCCGGGCGAAGACTCCGTTGTCGTCGCGTGGATGACGGAGTTTGAGGGCACGGCTCACACCGTGACCTACGGCACGGATCTCGATCAAACGGCGGTTGCCGTCACGAGCCGTCTCACCCGCATGTTCGAAGACGGCAGCTCGGACCTCTTCAATCCGTCGGGCAACCGCATCCACAGTTCCTTCACGGAACGTCCGGTCTGGCGTCACGAAGCGGTGGTCACCGGTCTTGTCGCGGGGGAACGGGTGCCGTATTTCGTGACGAGCGAGGACGGTTCGGCGTCGGTCGTGAGCGGGACATACACCCTGCAACCCAAGCCCGCGCCGGGCCAGGCAGTGCAGATTGTTCTCACGAGCGATCACCAGAATCGCGCCATGAATCCGGGGACATGGCAAAAGCTTGTGGAAACCGTGGGGACGCCCGACCTCGTTCTCATGGCGGGTGATTATGCGGATCACCCGAACCGTGCGTCGGAATGGTATGACCGCCAAAACGAATCGCGTCCGCCGTATTTCCCCACCAAACAGGGAACAATTCAAAACCTTTTTCCGGACCACCCCTACGCGGGCGGAGAGGTGCTGCAACACGCGCCCATCATGGGCGTTCCGGGCAATCATGAAGTCTCCGGCCGGTTTGCCAAACACGCGCAAGGCGCCGGTATCAACGCCGTCTGGAACGACCCCCAGCCCCGTTGGTATGCGGAAGTCCGCTACGACCAGCGTGTGGCGGCGGGCGAGTTGACGCCTCCGGAAGATCCGGAGGAGGCCGCCGCCTTCCGCGCGCAGTGGATTGAGGATCATTCATTTGAGATGACGAGTTTTCTTGAAATCTGGACCCATCCGGACGACAGCCCCGGGGGCGAAGGCTACTGGTCGATCAGCTATGGAGATGTCTTTATCATCGGCATGCATGTCAACACCCTCTGGCGCCACTGGCACCTTCGGCGGGGCAAGTTTTCCGAGCAACACCTCAACAACACCGACGAATGGGGCTTCGGCGACATGTTTTTCGAGGACTTCAGCGTTGGCTCGGAACAATACGAATGGCTCGTGGACGTCCTTGCCTCGGAAGAGTTCCAGAACAGCAAATACCGTGTCTTGATGGGCCATAAATCCATGTTCGGCCTCGGTGACAACGCCCTGCCGGTCATGGCCAATCCCATCGCCACGATCACCTATGAATGGGCGGGCGGACGCTTGCGGACGATGCAATGGGAAGGGGACGTGGAAACCTTTGTCAACGAGGTGCAACCAAAGGCCAGACGCGGTGAAATCGTGCATGTTTACTACGAATACCCGATCGAAAACGATATTTGGAAAAACGACATCGAGCCCCTTTTGCTGGAGCACGAAGTGCAACTGGTTCTCACGGGACACAGCCACCTCTGGAACCGGTCGCGCGTGGGCTTGCTCAACTACCTCGAGTCCTCCAACTACGGTGACACCCACGGTGTGGGTTATGCGGACGAAAACATCGAGGTGGTACGCGCGCCGTGGGCCAACTTTCCCGGTGAGGAGGGCAGTATTCTCGGTCCCGATCCCGCCGACTATCCGCGCACCGGCGATCCCCACGGCCGCCCCGCCATCTTTCCCACGCACGCCAATCCCGAGCAGTTGTGGAACTCGGCGGTGGGGCATGAAGTCCCCTTTATCTCGAGCAACGATATCGGTGTTTTCACCGTCCTCGACACCGGCACCGGCCTCGTGCGGAGTTGGGCCTACAACTGGCACGACCCGGAATCCGAACCGATTCTTTTCGACGTCTTTCCCTTGAACCCCGACTTCCACTCGTGGGCGCGCGCGGCGTGGGACGAAACCGGTGTGGAAGAACTTGAACCCGGCGACGATCCCGGCGGCCTCGGCATACCTCTCGCGCTTCGCTACGCCCTTGGGCTCGACGCCCGCGCTCCCGACCGCGCGCTCCTCCCCGCCGTGCTCCGCCATGATGATCCCGAGACCGGGGAGGAATACGTCGTTCTTCAATACCAACGCCGTGTCTTCTCCTCCGGTGTGAATATCACCTTGGAGGGCGCTGACGCCCCCGGAGCATGGTCCGTTCTGAACGATCCGCTTCTTCTCGACCTCGCGGGTGATGGTGAACGGGACATCCTTTCGTTCCGCGACACCGTTCCGGTCGCCCCGGACCAACCACGGTTCCTTCGCCTGAAGGTGGAAGTGGAAGAGTAAAACGGTGCCCGTCCGGCCCTGTTTCGCGCGCACAAGCGAGGATGTGCGTGTCGGTGTCGTACGGACGTAGCGCCCGTCGGATGGCTGTCAGGCCAATGATCCTCCCGCCTCCGCGTCTCGGCGGAAGCGGTCCCGGTGGTTTCCCGCGAAAATTCCCTTGCTGCGGGGGCGTTGCGGCCTTGAATCGCGCTTTTTCCCTGTGCGGGCCAGCCCATGTATTTAAAGGAACTGCGGTTAAACGGATTCAAGAGCTTCGCCGACCCGACGCGCCTCGACTTGCGCCGGGGCGTCACGGCTATCGTCGGCCCGAACGGCTGCGGCAAGAGCAACATTGCCGATGCCATCCGCTGGGTTCTCGGCGAACAAAGCCCGAAGTCCTTGCGCGCGGGTGCCATGCAGGAGGTCATTTTCCAGGGCACGACGACCCGCAAGCCGGTCAATCTGTGCGAGGTCACGCTCATTTTCACGGAGTGCGAGGAGCAGCTCGGCACGGAATACAACGAAGTCGAGGTCACCCGCCGCGTCGTGCGCGACGGTGGCAGCGATTACTACCTCAACGGCAAACATTGCCGCCTCAAGGACATCCAGCGCCTCTTTCTCGACACCGGGGTGGGGCAGGTGAGCTACTCTTTCATGCTCCAGGGGCAGATCGACCAAGTGCTCTCCTCCAACCCGCAGGAGCGCCGCGCTATCTTCGAGGAAGCCGCCGGTATCTCCAAATACAAGGCGCAGCGCCGTGAGGCGCTCAACAAGCTCCAGCACGTCGACATCAATCTCGCGCGCGTCACCGACGTCATGGAGGAGGTCGGCCGCCAGATCGGCTCGCTCAAGCGTCAGGCCGCCAAGGCCATGCGCTACCAGCTCATCAAGCACCGCCTCACCCACCTTGAGCTGGGGCACGGCGCGCAGCGCTTCGCCACGCTCTCCGGTGAAATCACTGAGCTGGAGCGCCGCGACGCCTTCCTCCAGGAGCAGCTCGCCGCCGTCCGCAAGGAACTCGACGAGACCGACCGCCGCCTCGCCGAGCGCCGCGAGAAACGCTCCGGCCTCAACGAGCGCCTCCAGGCCGCGCAGCAGCACGTTTTCGACCTGCGCGGCGAAAAGGAAAACGCGCAAAACCGTGCCGAGTTCGCCGCCGCCCGCCGGGGCGACCTCAAGAAGCGCATCGAAGAAATCGAAAACGAGGTCAACGGGCTGCGCGACCAGGTGGAGGCCCTCTCCAAGCGTGCGGCGGGCGAAAAACAGACGCGCGAGGAGCAGATGGAGCTGTTCGGTGCGTCCGACGGCCTTTTTAAGGAGCGGAGCAACGAACTCACCGAATTGCAGCGCGAGCTAAGCGAGGCCGAGGCGAACCTCTCGCGCACGAAGCAGGCGCTCCTCGTGAAGGAGAGCGCCGTCACCCGGCTGCGTTCCAACGCCACCACGCTCGAAGTCGACCTCAAGACCTACCAGGTGCGCCACGCCAACCTCCTCGATGAGCAGCAGACGCTCAAAGACGAGGCGGCCGTGCTCGAAGACGAGGTCAAGCGCCTCCGCCAGGCTCTCGAAAAGCGCCGCGAGGACCGGCAGCGCGAGGACGCCCGTGTGAACGAACTGCGCGAGCAGACGGCGCGCCTCACCACGGAGTTCCGCGACGTGCAGACGCGGATCCAGGACAACGGGCGCAAGCTCGCCGGGGTGCAGGCCCAGGTCGGCGTGCTCGAAGGCCTGCAGGAAAAGCTCGAAGGATTCTCCGAGGGCGTGAAGGCCATCATGCAGGGCAAGCTCAAGGGCGTCGTCGCTCCCGAGGACGTGCGCCTGCTCCTGCAAAGCCTGCAAGTCAAGCCCGCTGCCGAGCGCGTTGTCGAAGCGCTTCTCGGCGCGGCGGCCGACGGTGTCGTCCTCGGCGAGCGCGGGCGGGCCGGACCCGTCGCGCGCAAACTCGCCGAAGACAATCTCGGGCGCGCCAGTCTCGTCATCGACACCCCCGCAAAGGCGGACGATACCTCCGGCGAGGACGTTCCCGATTGGCTCGTTCCCGCGTGGGAAGCCGTCGGCGTGAAGGATGACTCCGTCGCCGCGCTCGTGCAGAATCTCCTCGGCGGCTGCTACTACTGCGACGATCTGGAGGCCTTTCTGGAGTTTTGGGAGGCGAATCCGGAATTTCGTTTTCAATACGTGGCGACGGCGGAGGGCGAGTTGATCGATGCCCGCGGCCTCATCCTCGCGGGCCGCGCGCGCAAGGGGAAAAACCAGAGCTTCCTCGCCCGCGCCAACGAAATCAAAAAATTCAAGGCCGAGTTGGAGACCCTCCGTGCCAACGAGGACACCCTGCGCCAGCAGGCGGCGCAGGCCGAGTCAAAGATCGAAGCGGCGGAAAAACGCGTCGAGGAGCAGCGCCGTAAGGTCATGGAGATCGCCGAGGAAGTTTCCAACCTCGAGGCCCAGGTCAAAGGCGCGGAGCGCAACGCGGAGCAAAACGCCCGCTCCACCGAGTCCAAGGCCGCCGATCTCACCAAACTCGAAAAGAGCAAGGACGAGTCGACCGAGCGCCTCGAAAAAGCACAGACCGAGCTTTCCGGCGCCCTCGACGACCTCGAGAAGCAAAAGGCCGCCATCACCGCCGCCGAGGAGACCTGCGAGAGCCTGCGCGCCAAGCGCGAGGAGATGCGGGAGCGCTTCAACGAAATCCGCCTCGAAATGGCGGAGAAAAACCAGCGCCTGCAAATGCTCGACCGCACCCTCGCCGAGATCGACGCGCAGGCCAAGCAGGCCGCTGCGCAGATCGGCCGCCGCCGCCAGGAGCAGGACCATCTCCGCGAACAGATCGAGAACCTCGCCGCTGAGGAAAAGGAGGCAAAGGCCCGCGCCGAGGAGATCGGCAAAACCCTCGAAGGCGTCATGGCCGCCCTCGAAAAAGACCGTACAGCCCTCGCCGAAGTGGAGAAGTCGATACGCTTGATCGAAGAAGGCACCTCGGAGAAGCGGGCCACCGCCGACCGCTTCGCGAAGGAGTCCAACCAAGTCGAAATCCAGCTCGCCCGCGAACAGTCCCAGCGCCAGTTCATTGCCGACGAAATCCAGCGCGAATACGAACTCGACGTAAAGACCGTCGACTGGCGGCGCGAAATCTTCCTCGCCGGCGATCCGCTGCCCGAGCGCATCCGCGTATCCATCGAAGACGAGGACGAGGGCGACGAACCTGTCGTCGAAGAGCGCGCCGAGCCGACCGACGAGGAGCGCACCGCCGTCACCGAGCCGGACTGGAGCGAAGTGCAGACCGAGGTCAAAGGCCTGCGCTCCCGCCTCAGCGGCATGGGGCCGGTCAACGTCATGGCCATCGGCGAATACCGCGACCTGCGCGAGCGCCACGAGTTCCTCAAAACCCAGAGCGACGACCTCTGGAAGGCCAAGGACGAACTGGTGCGCGCCATCGACGAAATCAACCAGCGCAGCCAGGAACTCTTTGCCAACACCTTCGAGCAAATCCAGAAGAACTTTGCCTACACCTTTGAAACCCTCTTCGGCGGCGGCTCTTCCGGGCTGCGCCTCGTCGATACCGACGATGTCCTCGAATCCGGGATCGAGATCACCGCGCGCCCGCCGGGTACGCAGTTGCGCTCCCTCGCCCTCCTCAGCGGGGGACAGAAGACCATGACCGCCGTCGCGCTGCTCTTCGCCATCTACATGGTCAAGCCCAGCCCCTTCTGCGTCCTCGACGAAATCGACGCCCCCCTCGACGACGCCAACATCGGCCGCTTCTGCAAGATGCTCGAGTCTTTCCTCGAATACTCGCAGTTTGTTATCATCACCCACAACAAACGTACCATCGGCATCGCCGACACCATCTACGGCGCCACCATGCCCGAGCGCGGCGTCACCAAAATGGTCTCCATGCGCTTCGACAAATCCTCCGGCCACACCCGCGAACTCGCCACCGCGTGAGGGTGGCGCGCGGGCGCAGCCCGCCATGGAGGGCCGGTGATCCTTCACCGCCTCCGCCGCGCAAGGCCGCCAAACGTAGTCGGGCAGCTTCAGCACCCGACATCGATACGGGCCGAGCCGCCGCGACTGAACGGCACCTGACACCGGCACCGCACGTGCATGACCATCCGCAACAGTGCCGCCGAATTCAGGGCGTTTTCCCACTTCGAACATAAGCAAAGCCGAAGCAGCGCTGGCGGAACTCGCCGGGCGAAGCCCGAGGACGAAGCTGTAGCCTCGCGAAATTCGGCGTTCCCGGTAAACACGGGGCCTACCGCGCGAGCCAACGAGAAGTCAGGTCAGCCCCGTCGAACCTTCGCTACGTAGCGACGGAGCCACGCCTCCGTCGACCCCTGCGCATGCCCGGTTGGCCCGGGCGAGCGTGGAACGAATCGAATCTTCGGGAAAGAATCGCTACGTAGCGACGGAGCCCCGCCTCCGTCGACCGCTTGGCAAACCGACCGGTCCGGGCAAGTGAAGAAAGACACAACAAACCAAATAACCTCCCTCCGCGGCCTCCGCTTCCTCCTGTAAATCACTGCGGCTGGAAAGCGGCGGATCCGCCCGCGCCCGCTCGCAAGTGGCGTATCCGCCGCAATTTGGAACAGGAGGTCGCGGAGGAAGCGGAGGCTTTCCAACCGGGCTTTCCATTGGTGCCTTTTTGCGCGAAGGGCGGGGAATTCGCGGCGTCCTGGCGTTGGCGTGGTGCGGACACGAGGTCTCGCACCTACTTTCGCGAGACGGGAGTAAGCGGGCGCTATCAGCGAGTTCCATCAGTCCCGGCCAATCGAATCTTTGGGGAAGATTCGTTACGTAGCGACGGAGCCACGCCTCCGTCGACCCCTTCGCGAAGCAGCCGGCCCATTCAAGTGAAGAGTGCTCTACAAATCCGGCAACGTTCCTCCGCGACCTCTGCTTCCTCCTGTAGATTCTCTGCGGCTGGAAGGCTGCGGATCCACCGCAATTTGGAACAGGAGACTGCCGCACTGGAGGAAGGGCGGAAATATGGGGGCAGAAAGATGCGTGGGTGCGTGTATTTTTCTGCCAAAAGTCCGGTTGCGGAGGGCAGGGGAGCGGCGGGTCGGGTCGTTCGCGGCGTCCCGGTGCGGGCGGGGTGCGGAGCAAGCTCACGCACCTACTTCCGCGCGGCGGATCGATAGGAACGTCGGCTTCAGCCGATGCCTAGCGGTGGATCAGCGGCGGCTACGGCCAAAAGCATCCAGCCGCCGCCTTCGCCCGTAGCGACGGAGCCCCGCCTCCGTCGACCCCTGCAATACCAGCAACCCCCTCCGCTCCCTCCGCGTCCTCCTGTAAATTCCCGGCAGCTGGAAGGCGGCGGACCGGCGGTTGTGCCCGGACACAGCGTATCCGCCGCAACTTCAGACCTCCTGACCTACCCTGCTGACACTTGGGTTCGGTGGGGCGAACTGAGGGGCTCGAGTTTTACGCGCAACTCT
>SKLD01000243.1 GCA_007123395.1 Opitutales bacterium | reverse complement strand
GCGCACCTTGCGGCAGCGCTACACGCGCTGGTTCAATCTCGCGCACGGGACGGCGGGCACGCTGTGGGCGGAGCGCTTCGGCAGCGTGCTTGTGCAGGACACGCCTTGGCTGGTGGGGCTGGTCGCGGCTTACATCGACTTGAATGCAGTGCGCGCGGGTCTGGCTGATCTGCCGGAGAACTATCGCTGGTGCGGCTACACAGAGGCGCTGGCGGGCAAGGAGACTCTCTGCCGTGCGCTGGCCGCGTGCTTTCCGGCGGCGAAGGACCCGGCGGAGGCGCTCGCGTGCTACCGTCTGCTGATGTTTGGCAAAGGGGCGGGGGCGAAGGGCGACGGCACGGGCGCGAGGATCGACCCGGCGGCGCTACTGGAAACGGTGAAGAACGGCGGGGAGCTGCAGTCGCACGAGTTGCTGCGGCTGCGCGCGCGGTTTCTCACGGAGGGTCGTGCACTGGGAACGCGCGACTGGCTGGAAGACGGCGAAGGGGCAAGTATTCTCGCGCAGATGAAGCGCCCGCCGCCGTGTCGGCCTGTAGACATCCTCGATAATGTGGACTTGGCGGTGGCGCGAACGCGGGTGGGATATTGCGCCGTCGAAGACCCGCGCGGGTGACGGCAGCGTGGCTTTGGAGCGAGAACTCGCCGGGCGACAACTGAGAGGAGCAATCGGGACTTGCCCGCGCGCATTGCAGTTTGTTCCCTACATGAAGTAAAACCGCCATGCCAATCTACGTTTACGAGGTCATCAAGGAAGACGGGAGCACCGGGGAGCGCTTTGAGGTCGCGCAGTCCATGGCGGAGCCCGCGCTGCGGCAGCACCCGGCGACGGGCCAGCCGGTGCGACGCGTGATCCTGCCACCAAATATCGCATCGAAGCACACGCCGGGGCAGACAGCGGCGCGCCTCGACAACCGCAATGTGGAAAAGGCGGGATTCACCAAATACGAGCGCGACAAGTTGACCGGAACCTACCACCGAGTGGCGGGCAAACAAGGGCCGGCGTCGTTCCGCAAGCCGCCGGAGTGACAGCGGCGGCTATTTCGCGGGGGCGAGGAGCCTTTGCAGGAAGTCGCGGCTTTCGGCGATGGATTTGCTGCGCTGGCGGGGACTCATTTCGAGGACGAGGAGGTCGTCAGGGCGGAAAAAGGAAGTGACCATCTTCCAGTCGATGACACCGGAGCCGAGGGGCTGGTGGTCGCGGCCCTCCTCGCTGACGTCGTGGAGATGAAACCCGAACTGCCGACCGCGATTGCCTTCGAGTAGGGCCGAGTGCTTCACGATGCCCATGCGCTCCTTGAGCTGGGCGTGCCCGGCGTCGTGCCAGTAGCCGAAGACATCCGGTTCCTCCAACTCCTGCAGAAGAAGCGGCATGTCCTCGTCGAGGGGCAACTCGACGAAGCCCTCGCGGTTTTCAATAGCCACACGGATGCCCCGCTCGCGCGCAGGCTCGGCGATGCGCTTGAAATTGTCGATCAGCCGCCGGCGCGGGCCTTTCATACGCTTGCGGAATTTCGCGAGCGACTTTTCGACGAAGACCGCCGCCTTGCCCTTGGCCGCGGTCTTCGCGGCATCCTCTTTCTCATCACCATCGTCCTGCCCACCCTCCGCCGCCGCCAGCAGGCGGTCGAGTTTTTTGTCGAAGTTACGCAGGGTAAAGCGCATCGATCCGGAATGGATCACCATGAGGTCGGCCCCCACGCGGGCTCCGAAATCGAGCGTCTTGAGGGTGTGGCGGTACCAGAGGTCCTGCTCCTGCTTACCGCGCGCGGTCGGTTCGTAGAGGTTGGGCGCGGCCCCCATGACACCTGTCGGCAGAGGGCAGAAATTATGCACGGAAGCCACCCGCACAATCCCCTCCTCGAGGGCCTTGAGCACACCCGGCACGAGCCCGATGCGGATACCGTGTGACAGCTCGATGTGCTCGAAGCCGAGATCGGCCATCTCCGCCACCATCTTGTAGCCGTCTTCATGGCGATGGGAGTTCCAGCAACTCGACAAGGCGATCTTCATTACAGAATGGTGTGTGACAAGGACGTGAAGCGGGAAACCGTGCCCGCGCGCGGATACGGGCGGCAATGCAAAAACCGTTCCGGAGATACAAAAAAGCCTCGCCGCGGATGACGGCAAGGCTTCGTGCGGAAATGTGCGCGGTGCTCAGAGGTTTTCGTAGCGCGCGCGCAGCATGGCCGAAAATGCGGCCACTTTCTTTTTGCGGCGGCGGACCTCGCTCGGCTTTTCAAAATAGCGCTTGGCGCGGACGTCGCGGATGACACCCTCGCGGTCGAGCTTCTTCTTCAAACGGCGCAGGGCTCGCTCCATCGGCTCGCCCTTGCGAATCTTCACTTCAACTGGCATATGAGATCTTCGGGATTTGAATGCAAAAGATCGAAAAAGGACCGTCCTGCTTGCCCGGTCAAACCTTTTTCTCCACTTTTCCCTCCTTGAATGGTCTCTCCCGTAACCGTTATGAAAACACGCTTCATCCTCCGGACCGCGCTTCCCGCCGCCGTATGCCTTGCCGCCGGTATTGCCGTAGGCGTTTGGTGGTCCCCGCTCCCGGCACCCGTCACCGAAACTCCCGCTTCGCCTCTTCTTCCGCAGATCGATCCGGAGATCCGGGCTGAGCTACGGTCCCTTGAATCGGAAGTCGCCCTCCTGGAATCGGAAAACCGCCGCTTGCGCGGAGCCCTCGCCGAGCATCTGGAGCGCCCCGCCACTCCGGTCGTCGAGGTCACTCCGCCGGATGAAGCCGTCGATACCGGACCGGGACTGGACGAAGCCGCCATCGCACTCGCGCGCCGCATTCAGGACCGCATGGAGAGCCGCCGCGAAGCCCGCGTGGACGCGCTCGACGAGATGCTGCAACTCACTGAAGCACAGCGCGACCAAGTGCGCGCGCTCCTTGACCGGCGCTCGGGCCCCGGTGGCTGGGGCATGGGCGGTGGCGGCGAACGCTTCGATATGGACGCCGCCATGGGCGAAATCCTCACCGACGCGCAATTCGAAACCTACCTCGCACAGTCGCAGGAATCGATTTATGAGCGCGCGGAGGCCGCCGCTTCCGCCGGTCTCTCCCGCTTCAGCGATTCCCTTTCCCTATCCTCCGACCAACAGACCGCAGCATACGAAGCGCTGCACGTTCTCACTCAGGAAGCCCTCATCGCGCGGGAAACCGGTGCGGACTTCTCCTACACAGAGGCGCTCCGCGAGCGCTTCGGCGGCATTCTCACCACAGAGCAGATGGAAAGCGCGGAAGCAGCGCGGTTGTTCGACCGGCCCCGCTTCGGCGGCGGAAGCCGCCGTGGACCGGATTCCGGGAATCCTTGAATCTACAGGTCGCCTACCCTATCCTCTCCACTCCAAATATCCAGTTTCATTCCCCTACGCCCTACGCCCCGCTTGGCGGCAGAATGCATAAAGGAAGGAGGCGGTATCTCCCGGATTCATTGCCACCACATGAATATTTCCATCTTCCTCAGTGCGTCTGCGATGCGGCTGCCGCTCGGCGGTTCGCCACGGCGAGCGGCAGCCCGGAGACCATCTCCACCGGGACTAATGCGGGCGGCTTCTTCAGCTGGTTCAGCGCCTGCGCACCCTCGCCTTCGCTCAACCAATGCTCTGTGCCCAGCGCACGGCCCCGCGTCATGAACCGCAAGCGCAGGCGCAACAGTTCGTGCGCCGGTAACTCGCCGCCGTCCGCCAAGGCCTTCGCCAGCGCCTGCGGATCAATCCGCCCGCCCGTGCCGTCGCGCTTCGACGAGGCCCCTTTGCCCAGCATCAGCATCCGGTAGCGTCCCAGCGCCCGCAGCGCGTCCCCCGCACCCGGACGGCACTTCGCCAGCGACGCGCGCAGGTCCTGGTTGCCCGCAAGCGCCTCCGCATAACCGCACCAGCGGTAGTTCTCCGGAAGATCCGCCAGGCCCGCGCGCACCGGATTCAGGTCGATATACGCCGCCACCAGAGCCACGATGGAGGGCTCGTCCTCCACCAGCACGCTGCCGAAGCGCTCCGCCCACAGCGTGCCCGCCGTCTCGTGGGTGTGGTTGAACCACTTCGTGTAGCGATGCTTGAGCGTTTGCATGAAGGCCGAGATGTCCCCCATGCGCGCCCACAGGCGCTCCCGCAGCTCCCGCGCCCGCGAGGTATCTCCCTGCGCCAGCACCGCCGCGAGTTCGCGCGCGTTGAGCCGGCACCACGCCGCGCGCGAGCGCCCGTAGAGCGCCTCGAAGCGCGCCACCAACTCCTCGTCGCCGCACGCCTTCTTCGACGGGTCCACGCGCACAAGAATGTGCGCGTGCGACTGCATGGCGCAGTAGGTGATGACCTCCACCCCGCTGAAGCGCGCCGCGCGGTGCAGCGCCGCGACCCACACCTCCCGCTGCGCGTCCCCCAACAAACGGTGCTTGTGAATGACACGGGTATACAAATGATATACCGCGACTTTATCTGACTTTATTCTAATGTTTCCCATAATTTTCCTCTCAAAAATAGTTATCTCTTCTAGTTAATATATGTTTTTTTAAAAATCTCTGAGAAATCAGATGTCAAGGAATTTTTTATTATTCTCAGAGTTAAAAGATTTGGGCACACGTGATCAAGGCGACGCTGCTCACGGCAGGAGAACGATGCGGGACGAGACGGCAGAGACGGTTGCGAACTCGAGAAAGCGTGAGGGCGTCGCTTCAAGCCGAGTGCGTTCGCCCACGTGGGGGAAGCTCCATCGATTTCCGTATCCGGAGTGACGCAAAGTATCCAGAACGCTTGTTCCTCGCGGAAGTGCCCGAGGTAGCATCCCACCGCCTCGGGGTGTTGGCCCAAGGGATTCCCTGCTTAGGACAATCGTTCCGAACTGAAGAAAGGACAGGGGTATCGTCATCGACAAGACCATGCAGAAGTGAAAATAGCTCATCTCGTTTTTTTGCTTGAGGATCGCGTTCAGCATATTGTCTTTACGAAGCATGCGCCGCCGACAGTTCACCGCCCGCCAGGGCGGCTTCGACATCCGGCAGCGCCCGCCTGAAGCGCGCCTGCCGCGCATCCACCCATTCCGCAGGGGGAAAGGCGGGGGGATAGACAGCGAGCACGGTGTCGCGCAAGGCCGTCCATGAGTCGTTCTCGCTTCCAGGTATGATCGGGAAAAAGTGTGTTCGCGCCGCGCGTGCGGCCACGAGGTCACCCGGCGCGTCCCCCACCATGAGAAGGCGGGACGCATGCCCGCTCCGCAGGACGAGACGCCGGAGGATTTCGGTCTTGCTTCCGTCCTCCTGCCCGAAAAAGGCCACGACCGCATCGGCGATCCCCGCCTCCGACCACTCCCGCCGGATTGCCTCGCGCGTCGCACTCGAAACAACGAAAACAGACAGCCCGCGGTCGACCGCTTTGGCGAGTGTGCAGGCAACGGCGGCAAACGCGGGCGGAGGAGGAAGCTCCGCCACGCTCCGGTTGACTTCGCGCGTCCACGCGAGCACCTGCTTCAACTCAAAGGCGTCCTCCTCGTTCACCTCCGCGATGCGCGCGATCGAACTCTCCTCGGAGAGTGCCGACCCTTGGGCGATCCATGCGTCGAGTGCCGCAAAACGCGGCAGCGGCACCCCTTTCGGATCCTCCACAACGGTCGGGAGCCAACGAAAAAGCCTGGCGAGTGCGACAAAGCGGTTCACGCCGCGCCAATCCGAATGCAAGTTGATGCGCAGACTTCCCCATTCCACAGTGTCGGCGATCGACTCGAGGCCCCATGTCCGGATGATCGCAGGCGTAAAACACCGACGGTGTTTGATCTCCATGGCATCGAGGGCGCATCCATCCGAATCGACCGCCAAAATTGAATTCTCTCCGTTCCCCATGCCGGAAAGAAACGCGAGATCGCGGGCCGAGACCAAGACGCGCCACACTCGTATCGTTGAACGACAAAACACACTGCACTCCGGCGGGTTCGACCTATTCCCGATCAGACCGAATCTTCCCCTTGCGCACCGCTCAACGATGTGAACGGACGACTGGTAGACACTGCGGGCCCACAGGATTCGATCTACAACGGACAGACGATGAAACCCGGGAAAGACCGGAACCGGAGCAGGAAGAACCGGGATCCCATGACCAGAGAGCGAATCCGAGTTCCAGCTAGCCAATATGAAACCCAACTGATGACCCAAAAAACGCGTTTATTGAAGAGAAACACCGTTACACCGGGCGCGCAGCCCTGTAAACTCCTCACCGTTCGCCGCGGATGCGTTATCCTCGCATTGAGCGCTGTCTCGCTCAGTGCGGGCGAAACCGAATCCGTTGACGTGCTGCACCGCGGCGAGTGGGCACCGCGTGAGGTATTGCCGCTCCCTGAGAAGGAACCGGCGAAGGTGCGGCGAACCGTCTACGGCGGGGAGTTGACCGGTGAACACGAAGGGACGGGATACTTCCGCGTCGAGCAAGCCGACGGTCGCTGGTGGTTCATTGATCCGGACGGCGGACGGTTCATCTCCAAGGGCCTCAACAGCGTGAACCCCCGCGACGAGAAGGCATACCGGGAAGAACAGGGCGCGGAGCCGTTGGACCCGGCCGAATGGGCGGGGCGCACACGCAAATTGATCAAAGGAGCGGGTTTCAACACCCTCGCGGCGTGGTCGGCGGACCGCATGTTCGCGGAGGCGGACCTGCGCATGCCCTACACCCGCGTATTGCACCTCGCCAGTGCCTTCGGCTTTTCCATTGGAGGTGCTTACGCACGATTCGGGAACACGGGCTTCACTCATGGCGTTGTGCCTTTGTTCCATCCTGATTTCGCGTCTTTCTGCGAGGCACGTGCGGCCGAACTCGTGGCGGAAACACGCGATGATCCGTGGCTAATCGGCTACTTTTCGGATAACGAGCTACCTTTCCGTCACGACGGCATCCTCGAAAAATATCTCAGTTTTCCCGAGGAGGATGCAAACCACCGCGAAGCACGTCAGTGGTTGGAGAGCGCTTACGGGCGGTTCGATCCCGCCGACATCACGGATGAGGATGACCGCGCTTTCGCCGCGCACGTGATCGAAACGTATTTCCGGATTGTCGGTAAAGCCATCCGCAAAGCCGCTCCGAATCACCTTGTCCTCGGCAGTCGTTTTCACGGTATGGCCCTGCACAATGACGATCTCTTCCGCGCTGCCGGACCCCATGTCGACGTCATCAGTGTAAACTACTACCATCGGTGGGATGTGGAAACTGAGCGACTGGCCTCATGGACGGAACTCTCCGGGCGACCGCTCCTCATCACGGAGTTTTACGCGCGGCGCATTCCCGGACCTGAACCCGACGGACCCGGCGCCGGGTTCCGCGTCCGCGACGACCGTGCCCGCGGCCTGTTCTACCGGCATTTCGTCCTTGGCCTTGCGGATGTGCCCGGCTGCATCGGCTGGCACCTGCACCGCTTCAGCGATTATGCGGCGGCGGGCGAAGGAATTACCCAAGGCATCGTTCGCCCGGGAGGTGAGCCGCACGCGGAGGTGCTCTCCATCATCCAAGAGACCCACGAAGCGCTTCGCATCCGCTAAAACCATTTCACACAAACGGATACCGGACCGTCGCTTCAACGATTCGAATACGGCCCGCTCTTGCCGCGACTCCAGTTCCGGTGCTGTCTTACCCTCGACCATCAACCTGACTCCTCAATGGATATGAACCCAAAAACGCTCCGCACTTTTCGCGCCTTTACCGCGACTTTAGCTCTGTCGGCAGGCTCCGGCACCGCCACCGCGGCGCTGCTCACGATCCACGACACGCCGGTGGGCGAGACCCCGCAGGTTCTCGCCTACAACCTCGGGCACTTCTTCCCCGGCAGCAACACAGCCGACTGGTGGCGCTACTCGCGGGTTTCCGGAGCCCGCGTTTTCATGGCCCCCTCGCACTTCAACGTCAGCGGCACCGCGCGCCCGGGCGAGGAGACGGTGACCGACGCGGCGTCCTTTCTCGCGCGCCGCGAAGCTCTGCGAGCCGATCCGCTGAACACCGACTTCATCAACTGGCCAATCGTGGAGGGTCGTTTCAACTCCCCGCTCACCGGCAACAACCGCATCGTCCCGCAATACGCATTCGAGCAAATCCACGGACGCGGCGGTGTCGTCAAAGCCCAGATGACGCTCGGGGAAGGCGCCTTTCCCATTGAAGACGAGGACGATTGGGCGGGCAAATGGGTGGCGTGGCGCACGTTCTACTCGGTCGCCTTTTACCTCGCCCGTGAGTTCGACGTGGAGCGCTTTGCTTCGCACAACGAGCCCAACCACCCGGCCTCGTTCATCGAGCCGGAGCCGTGGCTGATGCGCAAACGGCTCGCGGCCGATGCCGTGCAAGCTGCCCTTGCCGACGTGAACGCGCTTTACGGCAAAAACCTCCAGCCACGCTTCAAGGCCCCGGTCACGGCGGGCGGAGCCGGAGCGGGCTATCAGAATTACGGACAACCCGCTGTCGCCGCCATCGACGTGGACTTCCTCGGCAACCGGCCCGCGGGATTCCAGTCCTTTCAAACCTATGCCTACCAATCATATAGCTCCGTTCTCAACAACCTGACATCGGCCTACCAGACCATTCGCGCGGGCATTGACGCGCTCCTTCCGGCGGGGATCGACCCGCTCCCCATCGCCGTGACCGAGTTCAACGTCCACACGGGCGCGAATTACGACTCCATGCCCGAGTCTTCCGACACGCTTTCCAAAGCCGTG
>SKLD01000482.1 GCA_007123395.1 Opitutales bacterium | reverse complement strand
GTCGCGGATTACAGCCTCCTGAATATCGCCGAGCCGACCGCGCTCGGTGTCGGCGACCGGATGGTGTTCCTGCCCAGTTGGACGATTACGGAAGACGGCAGCATCCACCTCTACGCCGTTGTTTCCGGGACAAACGTCCACATGTTCCGGGGTCCCGACGACGATGAGTTCACGGCGGTCACAGACGGTGTCCCCGACGGCATCATGTCGAGCCAAGTATACGATGGGGTCATTTCCACGCGGGACAACATCGTCTTCCTGCACGGCCTCGAGGATGGGAAGGTGACGCTATACGCAACACCCGCCGGAAAAAATGAATGGGTGCGGTTGTTCATCGATGAAGAAGCACCCGACCGCTACAACCACGGACGTTTCGCGTGGCTCGGGGAGGATTATCTCGTCTTCTACGGCCAGCATGCGGGGGCGTCGGATTCCCTGCCGCTCGATGTCCTCGTGATCCGGGTTGAGCGTGAGGAATGACATTTCGCCTTGGGTGCCAACCCGGCGCAAAACAACGGCGACCCGTGCGGGTTCCCGGCCGCTTGCCCTGCATGGGACCGCGCATTGATGGAGACGGGAAAGTAAAAAAGATTCTTTCGTAGGCACCAAGTTTGACACGCCAATCGAAACGGGCCAGTTTTGTTCCCTTAAAACTCCCAATGGGCGCGACTCAACGAGTCACCTCACACTTATACCCAAAATGTCAAAACCCCTCAAGTCAGGTAACTGCGGAGAACCTGCCGCCGCCGCCGTCGAAAAACGGGTCACCGTCCGCGATATTGCCCGCGAACTCGACCTGCATTTTACGACGGTCGCCGAGGCGTTGCGCGGTTCGTCGCGAATCAAAAAGAAGACGCAGGAGCGGGTGAGAGAGGCGGCTACACGGATGGGGTACCGTCCCGATCCCGTAATGTCCGCCCTCTCCTCCTACCGGTCACGGCAGATGCGCGGCTCCTACCAAGGTACCTTGGCGTGGATGAATAGTTTCGACTCCAAAGATATCCTTACAACCGAACAGACATTCTACGGCGATTGCTATAGGGGCGGGCAGCAACGGGCTGAATCTTATGGGTATAAAATGGAGATTTTTTCCATTAATGAGCCACGAATGACAGGCAAAAGACTGTCACAGGTGCTCAAGAGCCGAAATATTGCGGGTGTTATCATCGGGCCGATGCAGGAAATCACCGACTCCCTCGACTTGGACTGGGCGGCCCTGAACTCCGTGCGGATTGGATACTCGCTCAATGATCGTCGTATCACCACTGTGATCTCTGATCAATTCGGCAACACGCAGAGGGTTTTTGAGAAGCTCTACAACGACGGATTCCGCCGGATAGGTTTCGCGTGCCCGGAGTATGTTGACAACCGTGTGCGCAACAATTTTTCCGGAGCCTACCTCAGCGGCGCGTATCGTTATCAGCGGGGTGTGTCCATTCCGCTCTTCATGGACGAAGAGCCGGAAGGCAGCTCCCGTGCATTCCTTCGTTGGTATAGGAAATACAGGCCTGAAGTAATCATGGCGGGCGGCCGTTCCATGTATTACAAATTCCTCGTTTCGGAAGGCGTGGAGGTTCCGCAAGAGGTACAGTTTGTTGCCCTGCATGCGGAACACCTCCGCTCGCCTGTGGCCGGCATCTACCAGAACGGCATGGCGGTCGGCGGCACTGCGGTCGATCACTTGGTGGCCATGATTCAGCGCTTCAAAACCGGCCTCGAAACCTTTCCAAAAACGACCATGATTCAAGGCCGCTGGATTGACAATAAATCCTACGATCCGGCATTGGTGAAGCAAACCTCGAAAGCGGTTTGACCCGAGGCGGGCAAAGGGTTCCCCGGACCGGATTATACAATTAGGAACCCGGATATCTTTCGTCCCGGTATGCCGGTGACACCGTCCTTGTTGATGATGAACTTTGGTCTGACCCGTTTTCTTGTCTAGTCTCGGAACGCAGAACCACGGAGCAGCGGTTCGTCCGGAATCTCCGGTCCGTCCGATCCGGAGTGTATTCGTCTTTTCCATTTCCGCGTAATACTCCATTCAACAACACAGCGCTCAGGCATCATTCAATGCATCTGGAATACATAACACTGGGAGCCTACTTTATTATTCTTCTCGCCCTCGGCGCGGGATTCGCGCGATTGACCAACAACATGAGCGACTTTGTCCGCGGCGGCGGCAAAGGCACGTGGTGGCTGGTCGGCTCGAGCATCGTCATGGCGGGCATCAGCGCCTTCACCTTCACGGGCAACGGCTCGGCGGCGTTTGAGGGCGGCCCCACTTTCCTGATCATTTATGTGGCCAATTGCACGGCCTACTTCATTGGCTGGCTGTTTTTAGCGGCGTGGTTCCGGCAAACCCGGGCGTATACACACGCCGACTTGCTGCGGGCGCGGTTTGGCACGGCAGTGGAGCAGTTCTCCGCCTACACCGGTTTGGTGCTGGGGCCGCTGGGAGCATCGATCCAGCTCTGGGCGCTCGCGATGTTTGCCAGCGCCGTCTTCGACTTTCCCCTCGGCACCACCATTATCGTCATCGGATCGGTCGTTTTGATCTACTCCACTGTCGGCGGCCGTTGGGCTGTCATGGCGACGGATTTTGTCCAAGGGATTATCATGATGGTCATCACGACGGTCGTGGCCATCCTCGCATGGCAACATATCGGCGGTTTCGGAAACTTTTTCAGCAATTTCTCGGACCCGCGCTTTGCCGACGACTTCCGGCTGGTCAAAGAACCCGGCCAGTTCGACAACGACCGCTTCACCCTGAAGTGGATCATCGTGATTTTCTTCATGGTGATCTACCATCAGATCAGTTTGATTTCCGCCTCGCGCTATCTTGCGGCGAAAGACGGGCGGGAAGCCAAGAGGGCCTCCCTCCTCGCGTGTATTCTCATGGCGGTGGGCAGCGCGATCTGGTTTTTCCCGCCCATGGTGGCGCGGTTCATGTACGGGGACGAAATCCTTGCCCAGGGGATGGAGAATCCCGCCGAGTCCGCCTATGCCTACATTGCCATCAAGCTGTTGCCGAACGGCCTGCTTGGAATCCTTATCGCCGCCATGTTCGCCGCCACCATGAGCAGTATGGACACCGGTTTGAACCAGCAAGTGGGCATCATCGTCCGCAATATCATCCCGCGACTGCGCTCCGGACTCGGTTTGGATCCGGAAATGTCGAACCGCACGCAAATGTGGATTTGTTACATCAGCACCGTTGCACTCGGTATCTTTGTCATCGTGGGTGCTCTACTATTCGCCCTGCAACGCGAAATCATTTTGTTCGACGCCTACCTCATTATATCATCGATGGTCGGAATCCCGATCGGGCTCCCGATGTTAATGGGTCTGTGGATCAAGCGCATCCCGTTCTGGTCCTACTTCGTGATCTTCGGCGCCTGTATGATTCCGTCTCTCATTTCCTTTTACGATGGTTATTTCAACGACAATCCGTGGACCATTCAGCACCGGGCCATGTGGATCTTCATCACGGGTGTCGCCGCGACAATCGCGTGTGTCCCGATGTGGAAGTGGGCCGGAAAGAAGCAGCGGGAGCACATCGACGAGTTCTTCGAGACGATGAAAACCCCCGTCGATTTTGAAGCCGAAATCGGCGAAGGCACAGACCGCGCGCAAGCCAAACTCATCGGCACCAGCGCCACCATTCTGGGTGCCTCGATGTTCCTCCTTCTGTTGATACCAAACCCCCTTGTCGACCGCATGTGGATTTTTGCCGTCGCCGGTTCCGTAACCATCGTGGGCGTCTTGCTCGCGATCTACGGGCGTCCGGTCAAATTGCTCCACCCCGAGGAGGGCGAATCCAAAAATTAACGACTTGTTTTCCGAAAGATGGCCCGTTTAAAAATGAAACAAAGCATTGCCGCGACTATTTTCCTAAACGTGTTCGCGACACTCTTCTTAACTGGCTGTATGACTGAATCTCAAGACGAAGAAACTTCCGCTACAATTGTCGATCAAATCGATGTTGCACCGGTATGGTCCGTTCACCGGACCGGCCCGCCGCAACTCCTCACCCGCGACGGACGCCAATATGTCGCTTACTATGATGAAGATCGTTTTCTGACCCTCGCGCAACGCGAACTGGGTTCCCGTCATTGGAAAAATTATCGCTTTCCCGTACAAATGGGCTGGCAGACAGGTAGCCATGCCAGGTTGTCGATCGCCCTTGACCGGCAGGGCTATATACACCTCACCTGCTACCGGCGCGGGCTATTGCAAGAACCGCCCATGCCTCCCCGGCCGATCTACTACCGGTCGTTGGCTCCGCACTCAATCGACGAATTCGAACGGCTTTACATGGTCTCCGAAGCGGAACGCACGGACTACCCGACGTTCATCACGGTCAATGATACGATCTATTTTTCCTTCCGCGATGGTGGCAGCGGTCAGGGCGACCAACACTTCTACCGCTATGACGAGCAACGGCGGCGATGGGAGAGGCTATTTGACACTCCCTTACTCGATGGTCGTGGTGAGATGAATGCCTATGTTTACGGAGGCGGGTTTCCGGTTTTCGGCCCGGATGGTCGCTGGCACCTGCTTTGGATGTGGCGAGACACCCCGGATCATGCCACCAATCACTCCCTTTCTTATGCACGAACGGTTGGGAAAGATCTGACCCAATGGGAAACGGCGGGAGGGAATCCGGTAGAACCCCCCTTTACCATAGAGAATACCGAGTTGCTGGTTGACGATGCCCCGCCCGGCGGCGGACTGAGCAATCCCCTCAAAGCCTTGAGCTGGGATTCCATGCAACAGGTCGTGGTCAGCTACCATCGCTTCGACGAATCGGGTTACAGTCAGGTTTACAATGCCCGGTTTGAAGGCGGAAGATGGATGGCGATACCCTCAACAGATTGGGACTTTGTCTGGGGTGAAACCTATACCGGAAGGGGTGCCCTGAATATCGCCGGCACAATTCGCTTGAGCCCGATCCGACCGGCCGGAAACGGCAAACTCAAGCAACACGTCTGGAACCGCGAGGTGGAGGCAACCATCGTGGTTTTGGATGAGGAATCGCTGCAGCCCATCGGAAAGGAAGTCCCGCGGACCGCTCAGTGGCGGAAATCATTGACCCGTCCCGAGTCGGGTTTCCGGATTGAACCGATCCCCGATCTGCGCCGAACCGGCGGGCCCATGCAAGTGGAGCTTATTCCCGATTCGGGTGGATCGGATGTGGCCGGAACTTCCTACTACCTGCGCTGGGAACACGGCGGCGCGAACCGCGACCGTCCCGTTCCGGAACCGTGGCCCGCCCCCACCATGTTGAGGGTTTACAAGGTAAGCCATCACTAAGGAACCGAACCACCCGTAAAATAGAAGCCAACATTCCCGAACACGCACGGGTGAACCACATAAAATGAAACTTCCGCCCAACCGCCGACCCGCGTAAATTCGTGAAGTTGCAAGGAGGGCCGCACTGTTGAATGCATATGAGGAATCCAGAAACATTTGACGTGACATCGGCACTGCAGCCAACCGGCCTAATGGTCGACCTGTTAACCAATCCGGCGAACGGGTTGATCACAAATGTCGTGCCCCGCTTCTCGTGGATTTTCCGGGACAAGCGCTCCACTGCCTATTCTCAAGCATGGCAGATCCTGGTGGCCTCCACGGCTGAAACCTTATTCGAGGACATGGGCGATGTCTGGGACTCGGGGGTACCGTCGATCGAAGATACCTGGAAGCTGGACAGCCGTTCGGTCATGGTTCCCTACGGCGGCGCCCCCCTCCGCCCGTGGACGACCTATTTCTGGAAAGCGCGCACATGGAGCGGGCCCGGGGATCCCAGCCCATGGTCGGAGAGCCAGACCTTCCGAACAGGGGAGCTTTCCAATGAATACCCGCGTGATTGTCAGAACCTCGTTGTTGCCGAGGTCAAACCTGTTGCGATCATCCCTTACGGCCGGGGCCATTTTTTTGCCGATTTCGGGAGGGCCGCCTTTGGAACGGTTGCCCTCGAGATGGACACGAGCGACGAGCACACGGTCAAGGTTCATCTGGGCGAGGTTTTGGCCGGTCCGGGCCGCATCCACCGCTCGCCCGGAGGCAGCCGCCGCTACCGGGAATGCGCCCTTGAGGTCCAGCCCGGAAAACCCCGGCACACCGTCGTCATTCCCCCCGACAAGCGCAATACCGGCGAATACGCCATCCCCATGCCGGACGACCTCTTTGAGGTCTATCCCTTCCGTTACTGCGAAGTGACGGGAATGCGGGCGGGGTTAGGAAGGGATATGATCCGGCAGCGCGTGATTCATTATCCCTTCGATGAAAAGGCCGCACTATTCCGTTCCTCCAGCAAGACTCTCAATGACGTCTGGGAACTTTGCAAATACACCATTAAGGCGACGAGTTTCTGCGGGTATTATGTGGACGGAGACCGGGAGCGCATCCCCTATGAGGCGGATGCCTACATCAACCAGCTTGCGCACTACTGCACCGATCGCGAGTATGGCATGGCCCGGCGCACCCATGAGTATCTCATAAAACACCCGACATGGCCGACCGAATGGATCCTCCACTCCGTCTTCATGGCGTGGTATGATTACATGTATACCGGAGATGACTCCTCCCTGCGGCACCATTACGAAGACCTGAAAGCAAAAACACTGATCGACCTCGCCGACGAACGCGGGCTTATTGCCACCGCGAACATGACCGACTCTCTCCTCGAACGCATTCACTACAGCGGGAGGGCGCAAAAGCAATTCGGCAACAAGCCAATCACAAATATTGTTGACTGGCCGCAAAGTGAACGTGACGGGTTTGATGATAAACCAGTGAACGCGGTCGTCAACGCCCTCCACTATCGGGCCGTCGTTCTCTTCGCCCGGATTGCGGAAGCACTGGGAGAACACGACGACGCCCGCCTCTTCGGTTCGCGCGCACGCCTTATCGAAAAGACGTTCGCGAGCGTCTTTATTGACGCGCAAACGGGCCTTGTCGTCGACGGCGAAGGCAGCAGCCACAGTTCCTTGCACGCGAACATGTTTGCCCTCGCGGCTGGTTTGGTCCCTCACCGGTCCCGACCGGAAGTCTGTGCCCACGTCCGATCAAAAGGTATGGCATGCAGCGTTTATGGAGCCCAGTTCTTAATGGAGGCGCTTTACCGTTCAGGCTGTGCGGATCACGCCCTCGCCCTTCTTACCTCACGGGGCGAACGATCATGGGCGCATATGATCTACGACGTGGGCACGACCATGACTCTCGAAGCATGGGACGACCGCTTCAAACCCAATCAAGATTGGAACCACGCCTGGGGTGCCGCTCCAGCCAATATCATTCCCCGGTATTTGATGGGGATTCGACCACTGAAGCCGGGATTCGAGGAAATCCTGATTCATCCCCAGCCCGGAGAGCTGGAGTGGGCGGAAATCACCACGCCCTCGCTACGGGGCCCCATTCACGTCTCGTTCAACAATCACGCGAACGGTCCCTTCATACTCAATGTGGAAACACCGGGGAATACCACAGCACGTCTACGCCTGCCCGCAAAGACCGGCAAAGCGAACCGCGTCTTTGTCAACGGAGCCCGCGCCTACGCCGTGCCGGGGGGCGGCTGCTTGAAAATCGACGACCTCGGCAACGGACGGCACAGCATCGTCGTGAGCTGATAACACCCACCTGCAAAGAAAAGCCGCCATCCCGTTCATACGGGATGGCGGCGGAATCTGAATCAATTTTTCGCGCCTCGGCAGTCCACTTCTGGACCAGTCATGCTTCAGTCGCGCATGACAGCGATGTTCCAAGTCGCCGGTTCGCCGATACTTATGCCGCCGCGGCCAAAGTCGACGAGCAGTTCGTTAAGCGAATTATCTTCCGCGATGTCGACAATGACGAAACCCAGATTGAAGATATCGCCCTTCTCAAGAGGATTATCCACATTGACGTTCACCGACTCGCGCATCACCTGCCAAGGTAGCTTAACTTCGATGATGTAACCGTCATCGGTAAATGAACCGGCTGATTCAATTCCCCAACCGGCATTGAAACCCGGACTGATACCCCAGCGCCCGAAGATGTTGGCCGGGCCGGTCAGCTCACCGTCTTCATCTGTGGCCGCTGTGAAGTCCCAAAGGACGAAGTTGTCGTCGCGCCGCGTCGAGTTCGGGTCCAATCCAAGTGCCATTTGCACACCGGACTCGTTGTTGCTCGCCGAACCGAAAGGGGTCCTTATCGTGATGTTCGGGGCAACGATCTCAGCCGCCATGTAGATGGCCTCGTCCGTTGCCATGAGGTAAATACCGCCCTCAGAGCGTGGCGCATCGGGATTCTCCATACCACCGGAGAATACGTCGATTCGGCTCGTTCCGCCGGCACGGGCCACCCAATTGTCGTAGGATGCTTCCGTGTAGCTCGCAAAACGCCATTCGTCGGGATCGATTGTGCCGTCAATCGTCGGCGCCGCGCTGACCCTTGGAATCGAATAAGTGACGGGAGCCCTGAATAGTTCCTCGTCAATCATCGCAATCGGCCAATTGGCGGCGTTCCCGACGCCCATCGTGCCCGCTCCGGAATCCCAGAGTATATCCGAGGACTCACCGTCAAAACCAGCACTTTGGTTCAGCAGGGCAACCGTCAGGCGCATCGTAGACCCTTCTTCAAGGGGATGATCCACGCCGAAGGAGGTAACAAGAGCCCATGGAATCATGATTTCGATGGAATAGCCGCCCTCAT
>SKLD01000435.1 GCA_007123395.1 Opitutales bacterium | reverse complement strand
CGGGCAGGAGGTCGGGATCGGGAAAGTAGCGGTAGTCGTGCGCCTCCTCCTTGCCGCGCATCGAACTCGTGCGCCCGGCGGCGGCGTCCCAGCGGCGCGTCTCCTGCACGACGGTGCCGCCCCGCGCGTAGACCTTGGTCTGGCGGCGGATTTCGTAGTCGATGGCATTGCGCACGCCCGTGATGCTGTTGAGGTTTTTCATCTCGGCGCGCGGGTTGAGGACTTCCGAGCCGCGCGGGCGTACACTGACGTTGGCGTCGCAACGCATCTGACCCTTTTCCATGTCGCAGGGAGAAACGCCGGCGGCGGTGAGGAGCATGCGCAGCGCCTGCAGGAAGGCGAGGGCCTCCTCCGCCGAGCGCAGGTCGGGTTCCGTGACGATCTCAAGGAGGGGCGTGCCGGCGCGGTTGTAGTCTACGAGCGACTCTCCCGCGCCGTGCGTCAGCTTCCCCACATCCTCCTCGAGATGGGCGCGGGTGAGCCGCACGACACGGTGCTCGCCCATGACGTTGCGCGAGGGACCCGGCAGTTCGATCTCCACCTCGCCGCCGACGCACACGGGCGAGGCAAACTGCGTTATCTGGTAGTTCTTCGGGCTGTCGGGGTAAAAGTAGTTCTTCCGGTCCCAGAGGCAGACCTCGGGGATGGTCGATTTGAAGACGAGTCCGGCGCGTACGGCCTGCCGCACGGCCTCGCCGTTGATAACGGGCAGGGCGCCGGGCAGGCCCATGACGACAGGGTCGGTAAGCGTATTGGGCGGGGCGCCGAACCCCTGCGCCACGCGGGCAAACACTTTCGCGCGCGTCGCCAGTTGCACATGCACTTCCAGGCCGATAACCGCTTCAAATGGCTCCATAAGCGCAACAAACAACCTGCGCCGCGCGCCCCGCACAATCCAAAAGCCAGCGCGCTGCCTCCGGAAAAAGGGTTTGCCCTCGGACCGTCTGCGGCATTGGCTAACCGAGTTTACTGGAATAACGCCAAAAATGCGCCAAGCCACCGCAACCTTACCCGAATCTCCGGAAGTCCCATCCGCGGAGTCTCTCGACATCGACACAACGATCACAAAAGACAGTCTCAACGATCTTCCCCTTTTTCGTTTCAACGGCCCCGTTGAGATTGTCTCTTCCGACGATCAAGTCCCCGCCGCCGCCAAAGCCCTTCGCAAAGAAACGCTCCTCGGCTTCGACACGGAGACACGCCCCTCTTTCCGCAAAGGGCAGAACTATCCCCCCGCCCTCCTCCAACTGGCGGGCTCGTCCACCGTCTACATTTTCCAGCTCCTTCGGCTTAAGCGCCCCGATCCGGTGATGGAGGTCCTCGCCAATCCGGCTATCTGTAAAGTGGGAGTCGCCATACGCGACGATATCCGCAAACTGCGCGAACACTACACCTTCGCGCCCGCCGGCTTCGTGGAGCTATCGGACTCGACGCAAAAAGCGGGCGTCGTCAACACGGGCCTGCGCAGCCTCGCCGGCATCCTTCTCGGCATCCGCATCTCCAAAGGTGCGCAGGTCTCCAACTGGTCGCGCAAGGATCTGTCGGACTCGCAGATCCGCTACGCCGCGACGGACGCGTGGATCAGCCGCATGATCCACGAAAGGCTCGTGGACCTCGGGCTCCTCCTCAAGGACGACTCCGCCGCCTGAGCACCGCCCGCCGACGGATGAAGCCGCCCGTCTACCGCGCCCGATTGACCGAGATGGCCGTACACGAGCGGCCCCAGGAGCGGCTTGAGCACTATGGAGCAGGCGCGTTGAGCGACACCGAGCTGCTCGCCATGATCCTGCGCAGCGGCAGCGCCAACCTCGACGTGCTTGCCCTCTCCGGCCAGCTCATCCATGAGGCGGGCTCTCTCGCCCAACTCGTCAACTATACCGCTGACGATTTCCAATGCTTCCGCGGTGTGGGGCGAGTGAAATCCCTCCAGCTCGTCGCCATCATGGAAATCGCGCGGCGCGTCGTCGCCACCGGGCCGGACATCCAGCCCGTCCTCGACGACCCCTTGAAAATCTTCCACTTCCTCTATCCGCGCACGGTCGGGCTCAGCGTAGAGAAATTCTGGGTGCTGGCGCTCAACACGAAAAACCGGCTCATCCGCGTCAGCGAAGTGACCAGCGGCACGGCGACCGCCTCCCTCGTTCACGCCCGCGAAGTCTACCGCGAAGCCATCCGCCTCGGCGCGAGTGCTATCGCCTGCGCGCACAACCACCCCAGCGGCGATCCTGCGCCGAGCCGGGCCGACATCGAAGTGACACGCACCCTGCGCAACGCCTCGAAGACCCTAGCCATCGATCTGCTCGATCACGTCATCATCGGGAGCCCGCGGAGCGACCCGGCCGCGCGGGGCTACTACAGCTTCTCCGAGGGTGGGCTGCTCTGATCCACGACCCGGCTTTTCAAACAAGCGTAAAAATCCAACCGCGGCGCACGAGGCCGTTGCCATCGGCGGGCGGAGCGGCCATCAACGCACCATCATGGACCTCGAATCCGCCTGCTCCTACAGCCGTGACTGCATGAATGCCATGGAGGCCCTCTACGGGCGCCCTGTTTTCGACGAATGGGCCCTCGTCGCCATCACAGGCAGCAAAGGCCGCGTGCTCCACTACAACGGTCCCCGCTCCGCCGCCTTCGCAGAGACGCTGGCGCACGACCTCCGCCACCTCCGCCAGCACCTCGGCAACGGTCGCCTCCAGCCGGGCGACTTCGAGTTCTCGCGCGAGGCTGACGGAACCGGCTTCGACGCCGTCGTCGCCATAGGTGACGACACATACCTCCTGTGCAACCACACACAGTCCGCCTTCGCCGCTCTCGCGGAAGACCCGCTGTGGCGCAGGGCGCAGGTGCCGTTCGTCGACCTCACCGAAGCCTTCCGCATGGAGCCGCTCGAAACCGAAGCGGCAATGGTGTAAGGCGGAACCGTCGGGTCGACTCCCCGGCACGCTGCGGAACACTCCCTCCCACAACGTCTCCAGACGACCTTGCCCGCGTTTGTCGTGCAGCGAAAAACGTTGCCGCGGGTTTCGCCGCACGCTCAGTCGTCCCCGCCGCGCAGAAAGCGGTTGTAGAATTCAAAATTGTCCGCACCCAGCGCGTTGAAGACCTCCATCGTATTGTGGCCGACGCCCGGCAACTCCCGGTATTCGTGGGCGATGCCAAGCTCAACCAACCGCTCATGAAAAAAGCGGTTTTGCGGCAGCACCCAATCCTCCTCCCCCACCACCTGGCGGATGACGGAAGCGGCCACATCCTCCGCATGGAGGCCTGCCAGATACCATGGACTCTGCTCCACGAAATAATCCATGTCTTCCCCATAGACCTCGGCAAAAATCCGCCGCCGCTCTTCGATGGGCACCAAGCCCGGAGCGAGGGCGAGAAAGTCCAAGTGCATCGGACCCGATCCCAGCATGGAGAAAGCCCCGAAGCGTTCATGATGCTTCAAGCCAAAGCGGGCCGCCCCGTAGCCACCCATGCTGAAGCCCTCCACGATCCGGCCCGCCCGGCTCGGCACGGTGCGGTAGTGATGGTCGATGTGATGTATCAGTTCATCAATGACGATCGCCTCCACCGGGCTTCGGCCGTCTTTGGCGTTGACCCACATCCCCTGCGGCAGGCCGTTGGGAAAGACAATAATGATTGGTGGAATCTGCCGGGTATGAATGGCCGAATGAAAATATTGGATGATCGGCGGAATCCCCACCACGCCAGGCCCCGAACCGTGCAGCCAATAGAGCACGGGAAAGCGGCGCTGGGGCTGCAGATCATAGGGCGGCGGAAGGTATATGTGAAAACTGACCGGGCGCCCCAGCGCCTCGCTGAGGAGGAGCTGGTATTCCGCACGGGGGGAAACACTCGCCTCCGTCACCCACGGCACTTCCGTCTGCTCCCATCCGAGCAACTGCAGAAACATGGCCTGCGCCGGATCCTCCACCGGGCGTTCCACGTGTCCGCCCTCCCCCGCCACCGTCAAGGGCAGCAAACGCCAATTATGCAGATCCCCCGAGCCGCGCACAAAGTAATCGTAACCCACCGCACCGTGCCACTCCATGCGCCACCCGTGCCCCGGTTCTCCCCGCGCAAAGAAGAGGCGAAACCCCGGGTCCGAAGCACCGAGGATAAGTGCGGGCGCAAAGAACAGGGCAAATCCCAGAAGCCGGCGAAGAAACATTTCCATAAGCCTATTTGCTCTCCGCCCCAACGGTCAAGGCCACGGCGCCTACTCCAAGGCTTGCGCCGCAAGGCCGCCCTCACGGTTTTTAGTCCAGCCGACCCGGCGTTGCGCGGGCCGCACGTATTCTCGTTGACCCTTCGGAGCTGGATTTGAGGCTGAGGGCATGAAAAGAAAGGGTATCCTCGCACTCGGGTTGGTCTGGATGTTTGGGGGTTGCGCGGGCGGACCTTCGGGCGTGCCGGGGGCGCGCACTTTGGAGAACCATCCCCTTGTGCCCAAGGAGACCCTGCGCCTCTTTTACGAGCCCGAACGTTGGCGCGAAATCCGTTCAATGGAATACGACGGACTCGTCGTCCTGCGCGGGCGTATTCGCCGAGACCGGACGGTCGAGATTTCGCGCGTACACGAAGCTTACCCGAACAACTCCCGCAACGCCGCCGCGCGGCGCTACGCCGAAGGCATACGCATTCGCCCGATTTCCGTGGGCACGCGCGTGCCGGCGCAGGCTGAGGTCTATGTGTTCTTCTACGAGACAAACCGTTTTCCCCATGAGGCCATCGTCGTCGCCCGCCAAATCGGCACGGCCGCCCCGGCTTATGCGGAAGGCGGCGACTTTTACCTAAACCATATCTTCTACGGCAGCCTCGATGATTTCCGCTCCCGCGACGCCACTATAACCCTGGACCCGCGACAGGAGTGAGCGCAACGAAACCGCTTCGTTTCCTCACTCAATTGGTCACATGACACCCCGCCATGCCCGTTTCTCTCCTCGCGCGGACGAGCTTTGACAAGAAGGCGTGCCGTAGCTAACCCGCACCCTAATGAAGGCATTCGAGGCGAAGCGGGGCGCATGGCTGATTCCGGCCTTGGCGGGATTGACGCTGGCATTGTCGCTGGCCTCGCTGGCGCACGGCACAGTCCCCGTCGCCACGGGTGCCATCGCCTCCATCCTCCTCGGCCAAGCGGGGCTTCCTCCCGTTTTCGGTGCTTACGAAACGTTTGAGGAAGTCATCATCCTCTCCATCCGGCTACCGCGCCTGCTCCTGGGGCTCGCCATCGGCGCTACCCTCGCCATGGCCGGTGCCTGCCTGCAAGGTCTCTTCCGGAATCCCCTCGCCGATCCGGGCCTCATCGGCGTAGCCGGCGGCGGCGGTATCGGCGCCGTCGCCGCATTCGTTCTCGGCGGAACCGTGATCGGTGCACTGCCAGCGCTCGAAGCGTGGATTCTGCCGCTCTTTGCCGCGACCGGAAGCATCGCGACGACGTTCCTCGTCTACCAACTGGCCAAGGTGCGCGGTGTCGTCTCCGTGCCCCACCTCCTCCTCACCGGCATCGCCGTCAACGCCATCGCCACCGCCCTCATCGGCAGCCTCATCTTCCTCGCCACCGACGACCAGCTGCGGCGCTTCGCCTTCTGGACACTCGGCAGCCTCCAGCGCGCGGGCTGGAGGGAATGCCTTCCGCTCATCGCTGTCGCGGTCATCACCCTCGCGTGGCTCCCGCGCTATGGCCGCGCGCTCGACGCCCTGCTTCTGGGTGAGTCCGAAGCCTACCACCTCGGCGTCGACCTCGACCGCGTGAAGCGCGCCCTCGTCCTCCTCTGCGCCACCGCCGTCGGCGCGGGCGTCGCCGTCGCAGGCATTATTGGCTTTATCGGACTCGTTGCCCCGCACCTCATCCGCCTCATCGCCGGACCAGGGCACCGTGTCCTCCTCCCCGCCGCCGCCCTTCTCGGCGCCGCCCTCCTCGTCGGAGCCGATCTCATCGCCCGCACCGCCCTCGCTCCCGCCGAAATCCCCATCGGCATACTTACCGCACTCGTCGGCGGCCCCTTCTTTCTCTACCTTCTCCACCGCGACAAACAACGCCTCGTCCCATGAGCCTGCGCAGCGACAGCATCTCCGTCATCCGCGACGGCCGCGCCATCCTCGACTCCGTCACCGTCGAACTCGAGCCCGCCCGCTTCACCGCCGTTATGGGACCCAATGGAGCGGGCAAATCCTCCCTGCGCAAGACGCTCTCCGGCGAATGGTCGCCTGACAAGGGGTCCGTCTACCTCGACAACACCCCCCTGCATTCCCTGCCCGCCGCCGTCCTCGCCCGCCGCCGCGCCGTTCTGCCGCAGGAACCTCGCCTCGCCTTCCCCTTCTCCATCGAAGAAGTAACGCGCATCGGCCGCTACCCTTGGCGCGGGCTCGCCACCCCCGCCGAGGACGCCGCCGCCGTCGCCGACGCCCTGCGCGCCGTCGGTCTCGCCGCCCCGCCCGAAGCCCTCTACACCCGCCTCTCCGGCGGCGAGAAGCAGCGCCTCCACCTCGCCCGCATCCTCGCCCAGCTCGCCCGCCCCGCCGCCGCCCCCCAGCTTCCTTGCTTCCTCTTTCTCGACGAGCCCACCAACAACCTCGACCTCGCCGGCCGCCAAACCTGCCTGCGCCTCGCCCGCCGCCTCGCCGACAACGGCACCGCCGTCTTCGCCATCCTCCACGACCCCAACGACGCCGCCCGCTACGCCGACAACGTCTGGCTTCTCAGAGACGGCCGCCTCTTCGCCTCCGGACCCGCCGAATCCGTCCTTACCACCCCCCGCCTCAGTGAAGTCTTCGGCGTTCCCATCGCCACCGCCACTGCCAACGGCACTGCCGTCTTCTTCGCCCGCGACCCCAGCCACTCCCCTTCCAAGTGATAGTAAGCAGGCGAAAAGAAAAACCTAAATAAATCGCCTATTGCCCACTTCCCGAAGGGCGGTGAAAATTAAATGGCAGCCATCTATAATGCAAAAATGACGGACCACAGACATAACAAATTTATCTTTATAATCTCTCATGATTTCCATCCTTTTTCGGCTTATGACAAATAAATGCCGGACATTAGTTTGCAGCGTATTTGCAGCCGCGCGGAAATACAGTGGCAGTGCGTCATTGCCAGAGTCAGCGGATTGGCCCAAGTTGCGGAAATGGCGATTCTTACGATCAGTGCGAGTTTGAGCGAGGACAGCCGCAGCCGCATTCTGGCGACGGTAGCGCACGGAACGGTCGAGGCCTCCGGGGCAGAGGCCCGATGGCTGGATCTGCGCGAGCACGCGCTGCCTTTCTGTGACGCAGGGGCGGCGTATGGCGATCCGGCCGTCGGCGAGGCAAAGTCCATGCTGGAGGAGGCCGACGGGTTCATCGTGGCAACGCCGGTCTATAACTTCTCGGTGAACTCCGCCCTGAAGAACCTCCTCGAACTGACTGGTGCGGCGTGGGAGGACAAGGTGGCGGGATTTCTGTGCGCTGCGGGCGGGACGACCAGCTACATGTCGGTCATGGGCTTTGCGAATAGTCTGATGCTTGACTTCCGCACGGTCATCGTGCCGCGGTTCGTGTATGCGGGCAGGAGCGAGTTTGAGGGCGGAAGAATCGTCAATCCTGAAATAGAGCGGCGAACCGGCGAGCTGGCGCTCGAGGTAGTGCATCTGGCCGCAGCGTTGAAGAAAATCCGCGTCGAGGCGGAAAACAGCAATTTTGCGTGAAAGCGTTCGATCCGGCAAAAGGAGCGTTGTTCCGGATGAACAAATGAGCCGCGCGGAGTGTCGTAAGTGGGTGTAGAACAAACAATTTCAGGGTAAATGACGGGGCGTACCGATAATAAGACTGTCACACGGAGGAACCGCCGCCTGTATGCTTTTCATGCCATTATCGGGGTCGCCGCGCTTGCGCTGCTCTCCGGCCTCGGTTACCGCCAACTGATTCTTGCCGATGATTACAAGATCGCGGAAGAACGGCAGAACTACCGCCGCATCCTCACACCGGGGCCGCGTGGTGACATCTACGACCGCGAGGGACGGCTTCTCGTCGGCAATCGCCCGGTCTTCACAGCAGCTGTCTACCTCAACGAACTCCGCCGCGAGTTTCGGCAGGAATATTTCGACATGGTGCGCGAGTTGCGCGAACAGCACCAATTGCCGGAACGCCAGACGCTTAATGTGCAGGCCCGTGCACGTGTCGTGCAACGCTACCTTGACATGGTGAACGAAATTCTCGACCGCAATGAGACGGTTGAGCCCCGGCACATCGAGCGGCATTTTTCGCAGAGTCTGCTGTTGCCGTTTCCGCTCGTGAGCGACATGAGTCCGGAGGAATACGCCCGTCTCGTCGAGAGCATCCCCGTCGACTCGCCCCTGCAAGTCATCACGGAAACCGCGCGCTACTACCCGTTCGGCCGTGCTGCGGCACATACGCTCGGCTACGTGAGCACGACCCGGGAGTTCGCTGCCGCCGAGACCACGGGTGAAGGACTGCTCACTTTCCGCCAGACGGGAGCGGTGGGACGCGACGGCCTCGAGCGGTTCTTTGACGACCGTCTGCAAGGCAGTGTGGGTTTCGAGATTTGGTCGGTGGATCCGGGCGGCTTCCAGTATGAGCGGGTCTTCCATGAACTGCCGGTGCGCGGTGGTGGTCTCACGACGAGCATCGACATCGATTTGCAGCGCGCTGCAGACGAAGGGCTCGGCAGTCACGCGGGTGCCGTCGTGGCGCTTGACATACGCACGGGCGAGGT
>SKLD01000181.1 GCA_007123395.1 Opitutales bacterium | reverse complement strand
TCGCCGCGCTTCTGCTGCGAAACATCGACACAAACTGAAACTGAACCCCGGCAGCAGGCTATTGGACGTGTTGACCGTTCACAGAATCCCTTGAACCACCGAAGGCGCCCGCCGATTCCGCCGATTCCAGTTGAAAAGACAAATCTGTGCCGCCATAGTGCATGGTTATGGCAAAAACGAAAAAGAAGAAAGTTATCGGGAAAACGCAAACCGGCGGCGGCGAATTGACACAAAGCCTTAACCTCGTCCTCGCCGACACCTACGCCCTTATGGCGGCGACGCATTCGTTTCACTGGAACGTAGAAGGTCCGGGCTTCTTTGCTCTCCACGCAGCGTTCCAAGAGCAGTATGAAGATCTCTTCACCGCCGCAGACGACATCGCCGAGCAAATCCGGCAGATGGGCGACTACGCGGTAGGCGGTTTGCGAACACTCGCCGACCTCGCCCGCATTGATGAACCGAAGGCGCCGATGGACGCCAACGACATGGTGGCGGCGCTCGTCACGGCTCATGAAAAGTGGATCACCGACGCGAAACGTGCCCGCGATCTCGCTTCCGAGGCCGGCAACACCCAGACCGAGGACCTCATGGTCGAGCGCCTGCGCGTCCATGAAAAGACGCTCTGGATGCTGAAGAGCTACCTGAAGTAAGCCGGGTCGGGGGCCAAGGCCGCCTGGCTACGACTGCGCCCATACTAGAACCGCCGTAGTCGGAGCGGCTTGTCGTGCGACCGGAGTGGACGGCGCGCCTCCGTTCGCACCGCTCGCCGCAGCGTACCGGCTATGCGCGCCGTTGGCCGCTCACCCTACCCCGCGGAGCAACGCAATGACCGCCGCGTGGTGGCGGGGGTGGGCCGCGACAAGGCCCTCCGCGCCCTCTGCGAGCGGGTCGCGCCCGTGCCAATCGGAAACCGCCGCGCCGCAGCCGTGCAGAACCGGCAACAGCGCCGCGACATCCCACAGATTCAACACTGGATCGGTCATGATATCCGCTCCGCCGGAGGCCAGCAGTGTGTAGCCAAAGCAATCGCCCCACGAGCGATACATTCCCGTGGCGGCGAGGAGATTGTCCCACCCCCGTGCTTCATGATAACGGTGAGGCGCTTTCGGATCGGTCGTGAGCAGGGTGCAGTCGGCCAACCGCGGGGTCTCGCGCACACGCAACTCGCGCCCGCCGAGCCATGCCGTTTTGTTATTGCCGATGTAGAGCTTTCCGAGGGCGGGTATGTGGATCGCGCCCCACAGCGGTTTGACGCCGTGCCGCAGGCAGATCAAGGTGCCGAAGAGCGGCGACCCGGCGGCGAACGACCGCGTTCCATCGATCGGATCGAGGACCCATGTGTATTCGGCGTCTGTCGCCACGTCGTCCAACTCTTCGCCCACAATTCCGTGGTCCGGCCATGCTTTTGCGATCTCAGCGCGCAGGACTTCCTCCGCCTCACGGTCGGCGACAGTAACGGGCGTGTCGTCCGCCTTCCGCTCCACCTGAAGGTTCGGACTCGCAAAGTGCGGCATGATCACCCGCGCGCTTTCCCGCGCGAGGTGCCGGAGAAACGGGATCATCGTATCGGGCTCCATCACGCGGGAAGACTTGCGCCCGCGGCAGCGCGCGGCAACCGCCAAATCCATTGACCGCACGCTTACACCGTCCGATGCTCGCGGCCATGCGTTGGAGCGAGGCGACGATACACGTCATTGATTTCGAGGGGCATCCCGGCTACGGGGTTATCGAATACGGTGTGGCCACGGTGCGCGGCGGCGGGATTACAGCGGCGGCTACCCGCGTGTGCGGACCCACCGGGCGCATACGTGAAACCGATTCACGTGTACACGGTCTCTTCGGCAGCGACACCGCCGGACAACCGCTCTTTGCGGCGGATTACGACCGGTTTGTCGAGTGGCGGCGCACGGGCGTGCTCGCCGCCCACAACAAAGCCGTCGAGCACGGTCTTCTCAAGCACACGTGGGCCTACCCGCCCTTCGTTCCCGACTGGTGGTCGCCGGGCGGCGAGTGCGCCGACTGGGGACCGTGGGTCGACAGCCTGCGCGTCTACCAAACGCTTTATCCCAATCTCGAATCGCACAGCCTCGGTGCCCTGATCGATGCATTCCACCTCGGCCCGCAGTTGACCGCAGCCGCCCGCGAGCACTGCCCGCCACGGCGCCGTCATGCCCACTGCGCCCTCTTCGACGCCCTCGCCTCCGCCCTCCTTCTGAACCGATTGCTCTCCGTGCCCGAAGCCGCCCGCGCCACTCTCGCCACCCTCCTGCGCTGGAGCGGCGGCACTCCGCCCCCGCAACCCGGTCTCTTCGGAGACTGAGGACGCAGGCATTCGCGAAACCCGAATATACTGTGCTCCGGTCTCGCCAGCCGCACGCGGACAGAATGTCCGCGCTCCGGTCTTTTCGGCCGCACGCGCCTGACAATCCGCAACGACACAACTGCCGTAGAAGGCGGGATGATTTTTCGCCCGACACCGATGCGGAGGGAACCCGCCGCTCACCTGCCGCTTACGACTGACGCCGCAACCGCCCGGCGCTATCGGCAATAGCCCGCTGACTACCGTGCGCAGCAGCCGGATCACTGCGACGCGGCCTTGCCACAGGCGGTTCGGGGGTTCACCTTGCCTCTCCAATCCGAACATCCCGCCTGTGAAACAACCCCTCCGCATTGGAATCATCGGCACCGGCAACATCGCCTCCGTCCACGCCCGCAACATCGACTCCAACGCCCTTGCCGCAATACGGGCTGTGGCGGGTTCATCCGTCGCTAAAGCGCGCGCCTTCATCGACGCCCACCAACTCGAGGCGCGGGCCTACGGCGCGGCCGCCGACCTGATCGAGCACGAAACCCTCGACGCTGTCTACATCTGCCTCCCGCCCTTTGCTCACGCGGAGGTATTCGCCGCCGCTGCGGCCGCCCGGCTCGCCGTTTTCATCGAAAAGCCTGTCGCCCTCGACCTTGACCGCGCGGAGCAAATGGCCGCGCTCGCGCGCAGGCAACGTATCCTCACCATGGTCGGCTATCACTACCGCTTCGCCCGCTCCGTGGAACGCCTGAAGGCCGCCGTCGAGAGCGGCGAGGCGGGCCACCCCGCCCTCTTCGAGGGACGCTTCCTCTGCAACGACCTTCACGCACCGTGGTGGCGCGGCATCGAATCCTCCGGCGGCCAAACCGTCGAACAAATCACCCATCTCTACGATCTCGCCATGCATCTCTTCGGCGATGTCGTCGCCGTCTCTGCCCGGCTTGCAAACTTACTTCACCGCGCGACACCCGGATACACCATCGAAGACAATGCCGTCGCCACCCTCGCCTTCGCCAACGGTGCTCTCGGTACCATCGCCTCCAGCAATTGCGCCGTGCCGGGGGAATGGTCCGCCGCATGGACCGCCGTCTGCAAGAATCTCACCGTCACCGCCGAAGGCACCGGCCGCTCGCAATGGACTCAGACCCATCTCGACCCGCCCCGCCATGAGACATTTGACGGCGACGACGATCCCTACGCCCGCGAAACCGACCACTTTCTCCGCTGCATTCTCGAGGGCATGCCGACACGCTGTCCGTTGGAGGACGGCGTCGCCTCCCTCGCACTCACCCTCGCCGCTGTCGAATCCTCTGCCCGCGACGGCGCGGTCGTACGCATTTGAGAGGAGATAACCCGGACATGCGGGACATCAACGCCGCCGCGTAACGGCAGGCAGCGTGCGACTTACTCTCCTCCGTGTCCGAGGAGGAAATCCGTCACCTCACGCCACCATGGGGCGGAGGGATTGTAGTCCATCGTATTGTGCCCCGCGCCGACGTGTTTCCAGAGCCGTTTCGGCCCCTCATACGCTTCGTAGAGCCGCACGCCCAGCTCCGTCGGCACCACCTCGTCGTGCTCGGCCACAACAAAGGCGACGGGTCCCCTGTAGCCGCGCAGGGCCTCGTCGCTCGGAAAGCGCTCTCGCAGCAGCCACCCGACGGGAAGAAAGCGGTAGTGGTGCCGCCCCACGTCGACAAGGCTCGTGAACGGTGTGACAAGCAGCAAACCGGCCACATCGTCCGGCCGTTGCCCGGCGACATACGCCGCCACCCCTGTGCCCAGTGACTCGCCGACGAGAAACACCGGTCCCTCCGCCGCGGCAAAGAGCGGGTCGAGCGCATCCAGCGCGGCCGCTTTGATGACGTCCTCGGAGGGCCGCCCGCCCCGCGCGCCGTAGCCCGGATACTCGAAAATCCGCACATCCGGAGGACCGTTTTCCACCGCCGTTCTCAAACCCTCGGCGAAATAGACGCGGTGCAGGGCGAAGCCCGCGTTGCCGTGGAAAACAACAAACACCGGCGCCCCCGCGGGCGACTCCGCCGCCGTCCGCCAGCCCGTCGTCGCGCCGTCCGGCCCCTCCCACACGGCCATACCCGCGTCCGCCGCCGCCGCGCGCAGCCTGTCCTCCGGCGCGTTCATGGGAAAATACACCATCCCCCGCTGACATCCCGCCAACACAAGGACAACCAAAAGGTAGCCCACCAAGAGGGCAACCGCGATTCGAATTACGGAACGACCCATACCATCCACCTTGATGCACACCCCCCGCCCGATGACAAGGACGGACGGTGCGATCAGCTGCCGGCCACGGTTCGGCAGCGCTGCATTGGAAGCATGGCAGGGCGAGGTGCCGTTCAGCGGGCGCGGGACTGAAGACTGTCTGCGGCGTGAGAGGCGCTGTCTGCCCGCGGGTCGGTGTGACGGAGCTTGGTGAGGATACGGGTGGTGCAGGTTTGGACAAAGCTATCGATCTCCTCCCTGCTATTGGTGTCGTTGAAATGAGGCCTACGGCGAGCGCCACGCGCGGTGCCGGAGTGCGAACGGAGCGGCGGTGTTTCGAGTTCTGCTGTCATTACGCCTTCTTTGGGATGTAGGGTTTCGGAATTCGGGTGTGCGGACTGTCGTATATCGCAAGCAGTAGGGTTTCCGTCAATGTGTTTCTGTCTTTTTGAGCGTACAACCCTACGTTAAAACTACCCAACGCCCTAAAGGCTGTGCCTGAATTTTTGCCGAAAAGACGATTCCGGCGGCAGTCCGGCGGCGAGCGACCGCAGGCTTGAGCCGCACGACATCCGCCACTGGTGCCTAGCAAAGGGTCACCGGCCCGCCGGAGGCACCGGCGACTGGACCGTGCGCGCGTGGGACGACTACAGGCGACCCGACTCATCGTGGAACGCCAGATTGAGACCGTTGTCCGCGCCGCCGACCACGTCCGCTCCCGAAGGTTCCACGCCCGCCGCCCCCTTCACTTCGTCCGCACTTCGAAGTCGCGGATCTCAATGCGGCTCCTAACGGTGCGGAATCCGAACCATCCTGACTCAAGCGGTTCGTCATCGATGATATCAAAGACCGTCTCTCCGTCGCGGATGTAGCGCGTGCGACCGTCGCTGACGATGATCCGGATCTCGTATTCGCGGTCGCCGTCGAGCAGCCATTCTTCATCGCGCAAGTCGTGCTCCGGAAGCATCGGTCGCTCGCCGGTGCCAGGGTAGCGGCGAAACCGCGTCGTTGAGTTATGGTTGCCGCCGTAGCCGACGTAATAGGTTCGGAGGCTGTCGTAGGTCGCGAAGCTGCCGTTGCGCCCATGCCCCTCGGCAAAGAGATCGTCGGGAGACTCCGGGTCCGTCGCCATCCAGAAGCAGTTCAGGTCCGACACCCGCCCGCGGGACGACACCGTCGCGCGGTAGCGGATCTCCACGGGCGCTTCCAGCCGCTCGCGGAACCAGACGGTGCAACCTCCTTCGTCAACGATGACCAGCCTACCGTCTTCGATAAAGACGTCGCCGCCCGGTTGCTGTTCCACGACCCACTGCGAGAGGTCGCCTGAAAAATCATCGCTGTGCTTTTTCATGGAAAAGGTCCCGGACTCACCGGAATCCGGTGCGCATCCCGCCCCCAGCAGACTGAGGCCGAAGTAAAGTGCCGACTTTCGGATCATTCTTAAAGATCCTGCGAAAGTTGCCGTTTCATGCAAGACCCGCTCATGGTTGACCGTAAGACTAAGGTGCGCGCAGCCCTGTGCCCGTTTTCAGGCGGCGTTTTTCCATTGCGCTGGGAACGGGAAACCACCACGTTTCCCTTCCGAAGAACAACGTAACCCAAAAGGGAGGCAACAATTTGGACATTAAAGACATCAAGCAGATCGTCGATCTGATGAAACGCTCCGATCTCACTGAGTTTGAGATCGAAGAAGAGGGGCTGAAGCTCCGCATCTGCCGCAACGGTAGGGTCGTCGCGGAGAACCGCGCGCCGACGCCCGCACCGGTTGCGGCGCCCGTGCCACCCCCGCCCGTGGCATCGGCGGCGAGCGCACCCGCGGCGGCCCCGGCCGAAGTGACGGGGCAAGTCATCAAGTCGCCCATGGTGGGCACATTTTACGCCGCGGCTTCGCCGGAGAGCCCTCCGTTTGTGAAGTCGGGTGACGATGTCACGGAAGACAGCACGGTGTGCATCATTGAGGCCATGAAGGTGATGAATGAAATCAAAGCGGAGGTCTCCGGAAAGATTGCCGAGGTCCTCGTGAAGAACGGTCAGAGCGTGGAGTTCGGTCAGCCGCTCTTCCGCTTGAAGTCCTGAACTCCGCGTCACCGCCTTCCTACCACGTGAGACCACGGCAGCGCCCGTCCCCATGCTAAAAAAGATCCTCATCGCCAACCGCGGCGAAATCGCTCTACGCATCATCCGCGCCTGCCGCGAACTCGGCATCGAAACCGTCGCGGTGTATTCGGAGGCGGACGAACAGTCGCTCCACGTGCAACTGGCCGACGGCGCCATTTGCATCGGCCCCGCACCGTCAACGGAGAGCTACCTGCGGGCCGAGCGCATCATTGCGGCAGCGGAGATCGCCGACGTCGACGGCATCCACCCCGGCTACGGATTTCTCGCCGAAGATCCTGACTTCGCGGAGCAATGCGAGGAATGCCGCATCAAGTTCATCGGCCCGAAGTCGGGGAGCATCCGCATGATGGGCGACAAGGCGGTGGCGCGCGAAACGGTGCGCGCCGTCGGTGTGCCCACCGTGCCGGGCAGTCCGGGCGTCCTTGCCGACCCCAATGAAGCGCTCAAGGTCGCCGAGTCCATCGGCTTTCCTGTCATCATCAAGGCAGTGGCGGGCGGCGGCGGCCGCGGCATGCGCCTCGCGCACAACTCGATGTCGTTTCACCGCGAGTTCGCGGCGGCGAGTAACGAGGCCGCCAAAGCCTTCGGCAACGGTGCGGTATACGTCGAAAAATACATCGAGGAGCCCCGCCACATTGAGATTCAGGTGCTCTGCGACGAGCGCGGCAACCGCATCCACCTCTGCGAGCGCGACTGCTCAGTGCAGCGGCGCCACCAGAAGGTCATTGAAGAGGCACCCTCGCCCTTCGTCACGCCCGAGTTGCGGCAGGCCATGGGTGAAGCGGCCCTCAAGGCGGCGGCCGCCTGTGACTACTGGAACGCGGGCACGGTCGAGTTCCTCGTCGACAAGGACCGCAACTTTTATTTCATCGAGATGAACACGCGCGTGCAGGTGGAGCACCCCGTCACGGAGGAGATCACCGGTATCGACATCATCAAGGAGCAGTTGCGCATCGCGGCGGGAGAACCGCTGGGCCTAAAACAGGAGGATGTGAAGATCCAGCGCCACGCCGTCGAGGTGCGGGTGTGCGCCGAAGACCCCGCGCGCAACTTCGCCCCCTGCCCCGGCGAAATCACCCTTTACTATACGCCGGGCGGGCACGGCGTGCGCCTCGACAGCCACGTCTACGGCGGCTACATTGTTCCGCCCTACTACGATAGCATGATCGCCAAGGTCATCACCTTCGGGCGCACCCGCGAACTGGCCCTCGACCGCATGCACCGCGCCTTGAGCGAATACCTTATCCGCGGCATACGCACCAATATCTCCTTCGCGCGCGCCATCGTGCGCGACCCGGTCTTCGCCGAGGGCCAGGCCACGACCAAGTTTGTCGAAGATTTTCTCGCCCGCACTCCGCGGGACCTCCTCACCCGCACGAACGAAGATCTGGACCCAAGCACCGAAAACGCCTAAAACCATCCCATCATGCAAAATGACGATCCTATCGAGGGCCACGACAGCCCCGTCGACATCCAGGAAGCCTCCGACCTAGGCGCCATTCAGATAAACAACGAGGTCGTCGCCACCATCGTCGCGATCGCGGCCAAGGAAGTGCCCGGTGTCGTCTGCCTCGCGGGCGGCGGATTCCGCAAGGACATCGCCGGTCTCTTCGGAGCCAAGCGCGACGGCGTGAGCATCACCGAAGACGAGGACAGCCGCTACGTCATCGGCGTGAAGGTCATCCTCCAGTTCGGCACGCAGCTCGCGAAGGTCGCGCAAGACGTGCAAATCGCCGTGCGCGACCAAGTCGAAAATATGACAAACAAGGAAGTCTCGCGCGTCGACGTGATCGTCGACGGAGTGCGCCATCCCGAAGCGGAGGTGGACGACCTGAGCACCGCCGAGTAGAGCAAGCGCCGCCATGGAAGACGCCGCCACACCCGTCGAATGCCTCCTCGCCCCGCCAGGCGTTTTCTGGCTCGCGGGCATAGTCTTGCTGGCGGTCGTCGTTCTTTGGGCGGTCGCCCGCTACCGTGCGAACCGGCGCGGCATTGTCCCCTTCGAATCGGAAGACGGCCGCATCGAGATCAGCCGCAGCACCGTCCGCAGCCTTATCGAAAGAACGGTCGAGCAATTGGAGGGCATCGAAGAAGCCC
>SKLD01000138.1 GCA_007123395.1 Opitutales bacterium | reverse complement strand
GGGCGTCTGGTGGATGTTCTTGCCGGTGGAGAGGTCCATGAGGGTGTCGCCGCCCCATTTCACGGACCAGCGCATCTTCTCCACCTCTTCGTCGATGGACGAGGCCACCGCGCTGTTGCCGATGTTGGTGTTGATCTTCACGAGGAAGTTGCGGCCGATGATCATCGGCTCCAACTCGGGGTGGTTGATGTTGGCCGGGATGATGGCGCGCCCGCGGGCGACTTCGGACCGCACGAACTCGGGCGTGATCTCCGGCGGGATGGCGGCGCCCCACGACTGCCCGGGGTGCTGGATGCGCGGGTCGTTGGGGGCGAAGCGCGGGCCGGTTTCGAGGTCGCCGCGGGCCGATTGCAGCCGCATGTTCTCGCGGATGGCGACAAACTCCATCTCGGGCGTGATGATGCCCTGCCGTGCGTAGTGCAACTGCGTGACACACTGGCCCTGCTTCGCGCGGAGGATGCGCCGGCGGCTGCGGTCGAAAGGGATGAGGCGGTTCTTTGAGCCCTTCGAGAGGGCCTTCGTGCGGTGGGCCTCGGAGAGGTAACCGTCGTCCTCCGGGCGGGCGCGGCGGCCCTCGATTTCCTCCGTGTCGCCGCGCTCGCGGATCCATTCCGCCCGCACGGAGGGGATGCCTTGTGCGCAGTCGCCGTGGAAGTCCGGGTCGCCCCACGGCCCCGATGTGTCGTAGACGCGCACCGGCTCGTTTTCCTCGAGCTTTCCATCCGGATTGCGGGTGGGGGAGAGGCGGATTTCGCGCATGGGAACGCGCAGGTCGGGGCGGGAACCCGCCACATGGACGCGCGTGGAGTTCGGGAAGAGCCGACTCTCCGGCCGGGGTGTCTCGGGACTGGGCTGTATCATGGCTGAGTGCGGTTGAATGACGACGTTTGACGGATGATCGATTCCGCTGAACCGGACCGCGGATGCCACACATAAGCCAAGAAACCATCGTTTCCTTCGCCAGCATGACCTGGATCAGGTTCCAAGGGTTTGTGAGCGGATCGCGCCCATGTCTCAGCCCGCCGCCGCGGACACCCCTACGAAATCGGCGTGGAGGCTGCCACACCGTTCTGCCCCGGCGCAAGCACAATAGTCCCGGAACTTTACCGGTTTTCCGGCCGGCGGCAGCTCGACGGCGTGACTTGACGCTTCCTGCGCGCGGTGACTTGTCTCTTCCTTATGGCTAACATTGCTTTTGTGCAGCACCGCCTCGGGCGGACGGACGGAGTTTCCCTCGAAGTCGACAAATGGCGGGCCATCCTCGAGCGGATGGGCCACACCGTGCATTACCTTGCGGGCAACGAGGACGTGCCCGGCGGCAATTGCATTCCGGAACTATACCCCATGCATCCGGTGACGAACCGCATCCTCATGAACGCCACGCGCGAGCTGAAGGACTACGCGGACGGGGCTGCCCTCCTGCGCGAGACGCGCGAACACGCCGACCGCATCAAGCCGCGGTTTCTATCGTTTTTACGGGAGAAAAAGATCGATCTGCTCTTCCCCAATAACCTTGCATCCGTGGGGTACAACTTACCGGGCATGCTCGCTTTGTATGAAACGTTGGAGGAAAGCGGGGTAAAGGCGGTCTGCCACAACCACGACTTCTGGTGGGAGGAGAGCGGCGAGGTCTATCCGACGTGTCCGGAAGTGGTGGAATTCTACGAGCGCTACGCGCCGCCGGTGCTCCCCAACGTACGCCATTGCGTCATCAACCGAATCGCACAAGCTGAACTCAAACGTCGCAAGGGAGTGGACGCGCGGGTCGTTCCGAATGTTTTCGATTTCAACCAGCCCCCTTGGAGGACAGATGCCTACAACGCCGATTTCCGCGAAACAATTGGACTTGGGCCGAACGACCTCTTCTTTCTCCAGGCCACCCGCGTGCTCGACCGCAAGGGCATTGAACTCGCCGTCGACGTGATTGCCGAGTTGCAGAAACCGGAAAACCGCCGTCGCCTTGAATCAGCCCCGCTTTTCGACGGCCGGGAATTTGGCCCGGACAGCCGCATCGTCCTGGTATGCGCGGGCTATGTTGAGACTATCGGTCTCAGCGGTTCGTATGCCTCCAGCCTTGCGGCCAAGGCCGCGGAACTCGGCGTCGAAGTCCTCTGGTGCGCCGACCGCGTGAAACACAGTCGTGGCTCGGAGGGCGGGCGGAAGACGTATTCGCTCTGGGACAGCTACGTCGCAGCGGATTTCGTCACCTACCCAAGCTACTGGGAAGGGTGGGGCAACCAACTCATCGAGGCCGTCTACGCCAAGCTGCCAGTTTTGCTCTTTGAGTATCCCGTCTACGTTTCCGACTTGCGCGCGGCGGCATTCGAGGTCGTTTCGCTTGGAACCGAACTCGGTCCGCGCGACGCCCGCGGCCTCGTCACTGTGCCGACGGATAAACTGAAGTCGGCCGCGGACGGCGTCGTCCGGTGGCTTCAGGATACCGGGGCGCGTGAGAAGGCCGTGGAACACAACTTCGCTTCCGCGCGGAAGCGCTATTCCTACGAGGCGCTCGAAACCATCCTGCGCGACATTCTCGCGGAATCGCTTTGAGGGGGAATCACCGGAAATCGGCGACTTCGCTTGCTTTTGAGTGCGGGAGTCGCTACACCCGCTCGCAGAATGTTGGAGAAGGGAGTTATCCCTTCATCATTTGTAATGTTCATCGCCAGCGGAAGATATACGGATGCGTCTAGTTGTTTTGAAAGAACCGGGGGGTGAGGCGCGGGTCGCGCTCACTCCCGCCGTGGCGGCGAAGCTCGTCGGCCTCGGCGTGGAAACCGCCGTAGAGGCCGGTATTGGCGCGGCAGCGGACTACCCTGATGCCGCCTACGCCGAAGCCGGGGTGAGTGTGGGCGGAGAGCGCGAGGACCTGCTCGCCGGGGCCGATATGGTCTGGCGTGTGCTTCGCCCTCCCGTCGATGAAATCAGGCGGATGAAGCATGGAGCAGTTCACCTTAGCTTCTTCGATCCGTTCCGGGAAACGGAATCGCTCGCGGCCTTTGCGGCGGCGGGTGTCAGTGCCGTCTCCATGGAGATGATGCCGCGCACGACCCTTGCGCAGAAGATGGACGCCCTCTCCTCGCAGGCGAATCTCGCGGGCTATGCGGCCGTCATCCAGGCGGCGGCGTTGTCGCGCGGTATTTTTCCGATGATGATGACGCCGGCGGGCACGTTGTCGCCCGCGCGTGTGTTTGTCATTGGCGTGGGTGTGGCGGGTCTCCAAGCCATTGCCACGGCAAAGCGGCTCGGCGCACGTATAGAGGCTTTTGACACGCGTCCTGTCGTGGAAGAGCAAGTACGTTCCCTCGGGGCAAAGTTTGTCAAGATCGACCTTGGCGAAACCGGGCAGACGGCGGAAGGGTATGCCCGCGAACTTACGCCGGAGCAGATCGAACTTCAGCGCGAGGGGATGGCAAAGGTCTGCGCGCAGAGCGATCTCGTCATCACCACTGCGAAGCTCTTCGGACGTCCCGCGCCTGTTCTCGTGACGGCGGCGATGGTCGCGCGGATGAAGCCCGGCAGCATTGTTGTCGATCTCGCCGCCGGAGCCGGCGGCAATGTCGAGGGGGTAGTGCCCGGTGAAACCGTAGTCACCGATAACGGGGTCCGGATCATCGGGGCTAACGCACTCGAAGCGACAGTGGCGCGTGATAGCAGCACAATGTATGCGTCCAACCTATTTGCCTTTTTTGAGCACTCATGGGATGCCGAAGGGCGGTGCTTCACAATCCGTCCTGACGATGAGATCCTGCGCTCCTGCCTCCTCACTCATGGCGGCGAAGTCGTTCACCCCAAGTTCCGCAAGGATTCCTGACCATGGATATTGTCCAGCTTTTTTTCATTCTCGCTCTTGCGGCGTTTCTCGGCTTCGAGCTGATCAGCAAAGTGCCGTCGCAACTGCATACGCCGCTCATGTCCGGGTCTAACGCGATCAGCGGAATCACCGTCGTCGGCGCGATTCTCGCGGTGAATGTGGATCAGGGTGGCGTTGCCGTGGTCCTCGGTTTTCTCGCCGTCGTCCTCGCCTCCGTCAACGTCGTAGGTGGCTACCTCGTCACCGACCGGATGCTCGCAATGTTCAAGAAGAAGGGAGGGAACGGAAAATGAGTCCGGCCTTAACCAACTTCGCTTACATTATCGCTGCGGCCCTTTTCATCCTCGGCATCAAGATGCTTGGGCGGGCTGAGACCGCGCGCCGCGGCAACCTCTTGAGCAGCGTCGGCATGCTTATCGCGGTGGTTGCCACGCTAGCCCACGCTGGTCTCGCCTACACGTGGATTTTCGCGGGCGTGATTATCGGCGGGGCCGTGGGCGCTCTTGCCGCGCGTCTGGTCAAAATGACGGCCATGCCCGAGATGGTCGCTCTCTTCAATGGATTCGGCGGGCTCGCCAGCCTCCTTGTCGGCTGGTCCGAGTACGAAAAGATCCGTTACCAGAGCGCGCCCGTGTATTTTTTTGAGAGTCCCGTTGCACCGCATTTCACTTGGATCGTCATCGTCATTGCCGTGGGCATCGGAGGCGCTACTTTCTCCGGAAGTGTCCAGGCGTGGGGCAAGCTCTCCGGAACTTTCGGAAGCCGTGCCGTCGTTTATCGCGCGCAGCCCATCGTGAATACCGTTTTCCTTGCCGCCCTCGTCATCGTTGCGGCCGGCTTTATCCTCGGCAACGGAATCCTCGCTTCGACGCAGGTCTACACGCTCTTTCTCGCCATCGTGGTTCTGGCCCTCGTAGTCGGGGTGCTCGGCGTCATGCCCATCGGCGGGGGTGATATGCCGGTGGTCATTTCGCTGCTCAACAGCCTCTCCGGGATGGCGGCCGCGGCTGCTGGGTTTGTTATTCTCAACAATGTGCTCATTGTCGCGGGCGCGCTCGTTGGTTGCAGCGGCATGATCCTTACCGTGATCATGTGCAAGGCGATGAACCGCTCCCTGCCCAACGTGCTCTTCAGTGGCTTCGGGTCCGCCGCCGCTTCGGGCGGAAGCGGAATTCAGGGCGAAATGAAGGCGGCTTCTATCGAAGACGCCTATTACGTTCTCGAAGCGGCTTCCAGCGTCGTCATTGCGCCCGGATATGGCATGGCTGTCGCCCAGGCGCAGCACGCCGTGAAGGAACTCGGCGATCTGCTCGAGCGCAACGGGGCGACGGTGAAATACGCCATTCACCCGGTTGCCGGGCGCATGCCGGGGCACATGAACGTTCTCCTCGCCGAAGCCGATGTCCCCTACGAGCAGCTCTGCGAGCTGGAAGAGGTCAATCCGGTCATGCCGACGGTCGACGTCGTTATCGTCATCGGCGCGAACGATGTCGTCAATCCGGCGGCTGTGACCGATCCGTCCAGCCCCATCCACGGTATGCCCATCGTCAATGCCCACGAGGCCCGCACCGTTTTCGCCCTCAAGCGCGGGCAGGGCGCGGGCTTCAGCGGGCTGGTCAACCAGCTCTACTTCCTCGAAAAGACGCGCATGCTCTACGGAGACGCCAAGGCAACCGTAAGCGCCCTCGTCGCGGAGTTCAAGAGTAGCCGCTGACGGCGGTGCCGGGAATCTTTGAACCGTGCGGCTCCGCTTGCGGTCTCCTGCTCCGGATGCCACAATAATTCCTTTTGAGTGAAGAAAGCGACCGCAGCTACGGCGAGCGTTTGGAATCCGTTCGCCCCGACGCGCGGAGCCGGGGAAAACGACGCCACCATCGCGGCGGTCGTTTTTACCCTGCTTCTGCACATGCTGCTGTACTATGCGGTGCCGCAGACGGTGGCCTACGCCGAAACAGCCTCCTCCGATCCGCAGCGGTCCTTGGATTTCCTGCTCGTCGATCCGGAGGAAAAAAGGGACGAACGTTTCGTCATGGCCGCGCCCGACCGTGAGCAGCAGCGCCCGGAAGACACCATAAACATCTCCGACCGCGACCAAGTCGCCGCGCAGGAGGAAGCCGCTCCCCTGAGCCCGGATAACACCCCGCTCGTCGACGGCGACGAGGAAAACTCCAACCGCATCATCCAGGGCAATCCGTTTCAGCAGCCCAGCCCGCAGCCGAGCTTCGGCGGGGGCGAACAGTCGGATTCCGCCGACAGTCCCATGCAGGAGCGCCGTGCCGCGCCGCGCGACACAGGCTCCGCTGCCGAGATCGAGGCCCCCGAGGCCGAGACGGTTGAACCGGACGGCGAAGGCGCAATCGTCGTTGAGCAGCGCGGCGACTCCCCCCGCGAGGCCGATATCGAAGTGCCCGACTCCGTCGCCGAATCCGCCGCCCAGGAGCGGAGCCCGCTCGACGGAGACGGGCGCGACCGACTGGAGACACCGCCGCAGCAGGCCAGCGAGAGCCCGGTGCCGCGCCCGCGGCAGACCGTCGAACGCCCGACTTCCTACGGTCCCCTGCGCTCAAGCCACACAGGAGCCATCCGCATCGGACGACTCGCCCTCGACGCGCAATACTCCGAATTCGGTGAGTACTGGACCCGCGTGGCCGAAATCATCGAGCGGCGTTGGCGCAATATTCTCTACAACTCCCGCTCCGTCGCCTTCCGCGGTGCAAGGGTGACCGTCAAGTTTGACATCACACGCGAGGGCGAGGTCGAAAACGTGGAGATTCTTTTCTCCGACGCCGGACGCCTCGCCGAGACGATTTCCACGGATGCGATCACAAGCGAGGCACCTTACTTCCGCTGGACGCCGGAGATGATCCTGCGCATGGGCGACCGCTCGTCCTTCCGGGTGACCTTCATTTACTGAAGCCCCCCGCATGGATCTGCCGCTGCACCCCGCCGCCCGCGTCCTCGCGCGCCACCCCGCGGGATTGATAGCTGTGGATAAGCCGCCCGGCGTCCGCTCGCACCCCAATTCCGCAAAACCCGATCCCCGCGCCCTCCTGCTCCTGCCCTACAACACCAAGTCCGAGACCTATGACATGGACGGCGACAGGAGCCGGATTCACCTCTTGCACCGGCTTGACAGTCCGACATCGGGCGTCGTCCTCCTCGCCACGAATGCCGCCGTGGCCGCTGCCGCGCGCGAGGCCTTTGCCCGCCATGCCGTCCATAAGACCTACCACGCGCTTGTGCGGGGACGCCCCGCGCGCCCCGCCGAAACATGGCGCAACCGCTTGCGCGTGCGCCGCGGGCACGGCAACGTGCGGGCAGATACCGGAAGCGGCGATCCTGCGGAGACGCGCATGGAATGCCTCGGGACCTTGCCCGGCCCGCCCGTTCTCTCTCTCCTTCGGCTGCGTCCCGTCACTGGCCGCACCCACCAGATCCGCGTGCAATGCGCCGCGCGCCGCTTCCCCATTGTCGGCGACGCAACTTACGGGGACTTTCGCTTCAACCGTGATTACGCCCGGCAATCCGGCGAAAAACGGCTCTATCTCCACGCCTCGGCGATCCGGATCGACGGCGACGGCAAACAACTGCCGGCCTTCTCTGTGGAGTCGCCCCTCCCGTCGGCCTTTCCCGTCTTTTGACCGATTTTTGCGTTTGTCGCGGACGACCCTGCGACGTAGATTGTCTGCCATGAAGATATTCTGCCGTCTTTCGTGGATCTTCCTGGGCCTTATTCTGCCTGTTTCCGGGTTGTTCGCCGTCGGCCTCGGCGAAGAGCTGGACGGATTCGGGCAGGACTTTCAGTCGCCCGAAGGCACGATGAATCTGCGCGTCGTGGACAACCGGTTTCGTGCCTATTTCATCGATGAAGAGCGGCTCGTCGTCGAGCCGCCCTACATCCGCGTTGTTTTGTTCACTGAAGAAATGCGCCGTGTTGACCGGCGCGACCGCCTCGTCCTCGAACCCGCTTCGGACAGTGTCTACCTGACCAACCCACGCATCATTCCGCCCCCCCACGATTTCTGGGTCCGCATGGTCCTCGTCCAGTCCGAGGACGATGAGGCGCACGACACCGTCGCCCGCACGCTCTTCCGCCAAGCCCCGGAGGGGCATGGCCTCGAAGACGCCGAACCCGCCCACCTGCCGGACGCGCCCGGCGACGCAACGCCGAGGTAAACCGCGTATTCATTGAACAAAGCACTCCATTGATGAATCATCTCAACCACCGCTCCGACCGTGGTGCGCCCGCCACCCGGCTCACCTTTTCACGCCTCATTCAAATGTGGGCTCTCATCGCGCTGGGCGTGCTCTTCGCCTCGTTTACTTCCGCTGGCATCGAATACGCTGACAATAGGACGCTGCTCATCGTTGTTCTGCTCATAAGCCTCTTCAATGTCCTCCTGCGGCCCGTCCTCATTCTCTTCGCCCTCCCGTTTGTCATCCTCACCTTCGGCCTCGGTATTCTTGTCATCAACGCCCTCCTCGTTCACCTCACCGCCCACCTCGTCGAGGGCTTCATCGTTGCCTCCTTCTGGTCCTCCCTCTGGGTCGCCGTCGTCATCAGCGTCGTCACTTTCCTCGCCAACCTCCTCTTCGGCCCACGCCGCATGCGCGTCTCCGTCACCCGCGCCCACGCCGCCCCCGGCGAGTTCCGCAAACGCCGGGACGACGACATCATCGACGTCTGATGACTTTCGCCTTGACCGCATTTTCCCTTTGCAAATAGGTCTGAGTTATTACACACTTTTCGAAATCGAATAAATAAATTATGGGCGAAAGAAGAATCATCTCAGATAAAGTTTGTGTTTACCACCTTATTGCGCGTGTGGTGCAGCGGCGGCGATTGCTCGCGGATGTGCAGCGCGAGGTGTGGGTCGCGGCGCTGCGGCGCGCGGCGGACTTCAGCGGGGTGGAGCTGATCACCTACTGCTGCATGC
>SKLD01000505.1 GCA_007123395.1 Opitutales bacterium | reverse complement strand
GCGCGGGTGCCGGACTCCGTGGCGGCGGAGGCGCGCGAGCGCGGGGGCCGTCTGCCCGCGCACGAGTTGCTGTTGCGCAAGACGCGGCAGTTCAGCGAAGGGCTGGTGCTGGGGACGAAAGCCTTTGTGGAGGCGGTGCTGCGCGGGGACGAGGGTCTGCGGTTCCGGCGCAAGCGCGCGCCCAAGGCGGTGCCTTCGCCGTCCGATGAAGAAGCACTGACCTGCGCGTTGCAGTGGAGCCGCGGGAAGGGTGAATCATGAATCTTCCGGCAAGCCCTATGGTTTCGTTCCGTGATTCACCGGTCGGGAGGGGGAGACCGTCCGGATGTGCGATGAATCCGTGTTGCCGGTGCGACCGGTAACGTCTCGTTCCGCACCACACGGTGGATGCCGTGCAAAGGCGCCGCAACTAACGAGGGCTTTATTTGACGGGGAGCGGGCCGATAGCCCATCGGTGTTCGGTCTATCCGCACCCTTCTGGTATACCTGCAGAAAGGACGTCTCGGACCGGGCGGTGCCAGCTACAGGTAACGTGCGCTCAGGCATTGCAGCGGTGCATTTGCGCACAGACCGAGACGGGTATCGTCACAGCGCACTGGTTTGCCCGTATCCATGAAGCGGAATGTCGAGTGGGTCGTAACCGTTCGTATCAGCTCTCAATTACCCTATGCTTAATCAGCGCGGGAAAATATTTATTGCGCTTAATTTTATTTCATGGATAACTATATTAGCTAAAAATATATCACGGAAATATAAATTGACAGGAAGCGGGGGGATGGCAGGTTACGGTCTATTGCGCATGGCGTGGCTGCCTTTTGTTCGATGCGTGGGAGATGTTGGCCGGGCACCGAACAGGCATTGTTTACTTTCAGGTGAAGAGGGCTTCGGCATTGCGCTTCCATGAGAAGCGGCTCGGGATCCGGTCGGCGGCCTTGGCGCCGAGATGGTGCCGCAAGGCGGGATTGCGCAGGCAGGACTCAAGTACGGTGGCGAGTGCGGCGGGGTCGTCTGGTGGAACGAGCAGGCCGGTTACGCCGTTTTCGACCGCTTCGCCGGTGCCGCCGGTGTGGGTGGCGACGGTCGGAAGTCCGAGGAGTGCGGCTTCGAGGATGGAGAGTCCGAGGCCCTCGACGCTTTTCGGCAGTTCCCGGCTGGGGAAGAGGAGAAGGTCGGCCGCACGGAATATCCCGGCGATCTGGCGCTCGTCGAGCGTGCCGAGGAAATTCAGAGTGACGTCCGCCTCCCGCGCTTTGCGGCTGAGCTCGCGGGCGTAGGCGGGCTTCCTTGCCGGGCCGATAATGTCATAGCGGATGCGGTGTCGTAGTTCGGCAGGCAGACGCGCGATGGCATCGAGGGCGAGGTCTATGCCCTTGCGGGGATGCACCCGCGCGACGGAGACGAGGCGAAAGGGGTGGGAAGGGGAGGGTGGCGCGGGGTTCGGTCTTGCGTCGGCGGCGAGGGCGGCGTAGGCATGGGCGGGCGCGCCGGGCACGACGACTGCTTTTGCTCCCGCGCGTGGCACGGTCTTCTCCAGCAAGTCCAAGACATACTGCGACACCACGCCGATACGGTCGGCACGGGCGCAGAGCCTTGCAAGGCGACCACGCCGGTGCGGCCATGCGCCGAGGTAGAGCAGTTCGGACCCGTGAAAGGTGAGGACAAGCCGCCCCGGACGCGGGAGACCGAGCCATCCGGCGTAGAGCCACAGCCGGATAGGGCCGGGTTCCGGCAGGTAGAGGGTGGTCTGTTCCCAGTTGACGGGTGCGCGCCGCAGGGCACGGCGCAGGCGCAGGCGGTCGGGCCAGTTCTGGTTACCGCGCAATCCGAGGCGCCGCACAGTGAAGGGCAGCGAGGCGTCGTCCCGACGGGGGATCCCCGGTGCCCAGACGACGACTTCGCGCTTACACTCTGCAGCGGCGCGCGCCGTCTCCTCAACGTATGTCGCGATGCCGCCGCGCGCGGGTGCGAACTCGTTGGTGAGAATGAGTATCGGGCTGTTAGCAGGTGAATCCATGAAGCCGTTGATTTGTCTCGACCGGGATGCCATCTAGTTTCCGAATCTAGTGTCAATGGCCAGCACAATCCGGAAAGAGGCGTGTACCCTCGTGACGGGCGCCCGTTCAGGCCTCGGGCGCGCCTTTGCCTCCGCCCTCGCCGCGGAAGGGTTGCGGGTGACGGGAACGTCGCGCCGGTCCGGTAGCGATGCGTTCGACATGCCGCCGGAGATCGCACCACTCCATCTTGACTTCGCTCAGGACGGCGTGGAGGCCTTTATCGGAGCGAATGCCGCACTCCTCGACGAGGTCGACATTCTCGTGAACAATGCCGGTGCCGGTGTGTTCGGGCCGGTGGAAGAGATCGATCCGGACGCTTTACGCGAGCAGATGGAGTCCCTCGCCGTGGCACCCCTGCGCCTTGCCCAGCGCGTTTTCAAACCGATGCGGGCGCGGGGTCGGGGGACGATTGTCAATGTCTCTTCCCTCGCAGCTGAATTCCCTATCCCCTTCATGGCTCCTTATAACGCTGCCAAAGCGGCGCTCTCGCAGGGCACGCGCTCGCTCATGCTCGAAGCGCGCGGAACGGGAGTAACCGTCATTGATTTGCAGCCGGGGGATTTCCGCACGGACTTCAACACTGCCATGCAAAGGGCGGATGAAGGCGACGAATCCCGCGTTTTGCGCGTTTTGGACATGGTCGAACGGCACCTGCAGGCCGGGCCGCCGCCGGAAGCCGCCGCCCGCGCCCTCGTCCGCGCCCTGCGCCGCGGACGGTCGGGCACGGTCCGCTGCGGCGGATGGATGCAGGTGTGCGCCGCGCCGCTTGCCCGGCGGCTTTTCGGCGATGCCTTAATGCGCCGCGCCATTGCCCGCTACTATCGGCTCGACGCATGAACCTGCTTATCCTCCAGGACCAACTGCGTGTCGGCGGCACCGAGCGCCAGTCGCTCTTTCTCGCCCGCTTTTTCCTCGACCGCGGCCACACTGTGCGCCTGCTCGTCTTCTCCCCGGGCGGCGAGTTGGCCGATGAGCCCGCGCGGCTTGGGATTCCGTTCGACTGCCTGCAAAGGCGGGCACGCGGCCTACCGCTCTGGGCACCGGGGCTGATGCGCGCCGTCGCGGAGAGTGGGGCGGCTGTGGTCCTGTGCATGGGGCGGACGGCCAACTGCTACGCCGGGTTTGTGCAGCGCCGCTTTCCGGACAAGGCAGTCATCGGCACCCTGCGCACGGGCAAGGTCCTCTTCCCGTTGCACCACTGGTCCATGGGGATCGTGCGCGGCGTCCTCGCCAACAGCAATTGGTGGGCGCGCCGCATGAGCGACCGCGGCGTCCCGCCGGACCGGGTCCACGTCGTGCACAACTCCGTCCTCCTCCAACGCGACGAGGCGGAGGCCGCCGCCGCCCGCGCGGAGGCGCGGGCGGAACACGGTGTGCCCGCCGACGCCTGTCTCTTTCTCAACGTCGCCACCTTCCGCCGCGGCAAGCGCCACATGGACTTGCTGCGGATCATGCGCGACGCGCGCGTCGTCCATCCCGCCCTGCCTTGGCGGCTCTGGCTGGTCGGCGACGGACCCGAGCGGCGCCGCTGCCAGCGCTGGGCGGCGGAAAACGGACTTGGCACCCGCGTGCGCTTTTTCGGCTTCTCATCCGATCCGCTTCCCTTCTACAGTGCGGCGGACGTCGCCGTTTCGACCTCGCTCGAAGACTCGCTGCCAAATTTCCTCATTGAAGCACAAACCATGGGCCTTCCGGTCGTCGCCTTCGATTGCCGGGGTGCCGTCGAGTGCTGCGATCCGGGCGCGAGCGGATTCATCCATCCCCCGGGGGACTTCACGGGCTTCCGCGACGAGTGCCTCCGCCTCGCCCGCGATCCCGCCGCCCGCCGCCGCGCGGGCGAGGCCGCTGTGCCCTTCGCGCGCCGGCGTTTTGCCCCCGCGCCCCAGGCCGAAGCGATCGAAGCCTTTCTTCAGGGGCACGCCGAAAGCGCCGCCGGGGGCCCAGCCGACGGACCGCGAAATTTCCCATCGAAAAGGAGTTGACGGCCCCGCATCCGCCCGCTTGCCTTCTCCGCTTTCCGTTTTGGGGCCGTAGCTCAGTTGGAAGAGCGCCACAATGGCATTGTGGAGGTCGTCGGTTCGATCCCGATCGGCTCCACCACGGCTCTTAGCCAAGCGGGTGGGTCCGCTTTTTGGTGTGGAGTGTTTTCCGGGCCCGGGTGGCGGAATTGGTAGACGCTCACGACTTAGGATCGTGTGCCAAATGGCGTGGGGGTTCGAGTCCCCCCTCGGGCACTTTCCGCAAAAAATTGACAGAAATCATGGAGCGGCTCTTGTAATTGGAATAATTCTAATTATGAGTCTCAATAATATGGCATCCAAACACAACTATGCATTGCCGCAGGCCGCCAAGGAGCTGCTCGGAGGTGCGCTTGCCCGGCACGGGCTACGGGGCACGCGGCACCGTGAGTTGATCTTCGGAAGCTTGCTTGCGCGCCGCGATCATCCCACGGCGGAGGAAGTTTATGTGCGGGTCAAGGCAATGGCGCCGACGATATCGCTTGCCACCGTTTACAATTGTCTCGAGACCCTTGTGCAGTGCGGCTTGGTCCGCGCCGTCAATCACGAGCGCGACGCCACGCGGTATTGTCCCAATTTATCCGAACACGCCCATTTCCATGACAGGCGCACGGGACGAATCTACGACATCGACTTGCCCGAAGATGTCGTTGAGCGGCTCAAAGAGTTGCTTCCCGAAGGGTATCAGACGGACAGTCTGGAGCTGAACTTTCACGGGCAGTCCGCAGCGAAGCCAAAGGAAACCGCGGATGCCTCCGGTACCCCTCTGAATTTTTCCTGAAAAACAGTCACAATCATCTGTATCTATGAACACGCTAGAAATCAAAAATCTGAACGTCACCATCGACGGGCAACGCATCCTCAAGGATTTTTCGCTGACGTTACCCAAGGGAGAGGTCCACGCTCTCATGGGTCCGAACGGCACGGGTAAGAGTACGCTGGCGAAGGCGCTCTCGGGCCATGAGGATTATGAAATCGAGAGCGGCGAAGCTCTACTCGATGGCGAGGACATCATCGGCATGGAGCCGGATGAGATCGCCCGCGCCGGCCTTTTCATGGCTTTCCAATATCCGAGCGAAATTCCCGGAGTGACGATTGCCAACTTCATTCGCGCCGCTCTAACCGCGCGCCTGAATGAAGGCGAGACGTTTCGCGCTCCTGATTTCTATAAGGAGCTTTATGCTCGCATGGACGAACTAAAAATCGACCGCAAATTCACTTCAAGGTTTGTGAACGAGGGTTTCTCCGGGGGCGAGAAGAAGCGCTGCGAAATACTGCAGATGGCGATGCTCAAGCCGCGCTATGCCATCATGGATGAAACGGACAGCGGTCTCGATATCGACGCACTCAAGATCGTTGCCGAGGGCGTGAACAAGATGCGCGGCCCGGATCTGGGCATTCTCATCATCACCCATTATCAACGATTGCTCAATTATATCGTTCCTGACAAGGTGCATGTCATGGCGGACGGCGCCATCGTCCGCTCGGGCGGTCCCGAGCTTGCCCTCGAACTGGAGGAGAAGGGTTACGAGTCAGTTACTGCCGAGCCTGCGGGCGCTTCCAGCTGAAACACGCCGGACTTGTGTCCGCGTATTCCGCGAAACGTAACTTCAAAAGCATAACACATCCAATACACTAGAAACATGGCGACCACACCCGATATCAACATCGAAAGAGATCAAGGAAATTTCCACTACGACACGACATACGAGTACGACGCCGGTGTCGGTCTGAACGACCAGACCATCGATTATATCTCCAAGGTGAAGGAGGAAGACGAATGGGTACATGATTTCCGGCGTAAAGCGCTGAAGATCTTCCGCGATAAGCCGACGCCCACCCACTGGGCCTCCAAGGATCTTGAGAATATCCATTACGACAAGATCCGTTATTACCTTTCGAAGGGCCAGCGTCCGAGCCGGACATGGGATGAGGTGCCTGAGGAGGTAAAGAACACTTTCGAGCGGCTCGGCATTCCCGAAAAGGAACGCGCCTATCTTGCAGGCGTGGAGGCCCAGTTTGATTCCGAGGCATCCTACTCCAACATGAAGGAGGAACTGGCAAAGCAGGGCGTCATCTTCGTCGGTTCGACGGAAGGCCTCATGAAATACCCGGAGATTTTCCGCAAGTGGTTTGGAAAGGTCATTCCTATCGGCGACAACAAGTTCAGCGCGCTTAACAGTGCTGTTTTCTCGGGCGGATCGTTTATCTATGTGCCGCCGGGGGTAAAGGTGAAGCAGCCGCTTCAAGCGTATTTCCGCATCAATGCCGAAAACTTCGGCCAGTTCGAGCGCACGCTGATCATCGCCGACGAAGGGGCTGAGGTCACCTACATGGAGGGTTGCACCGCGCCCAAGTTCGAGACGACTACCCTCCACAGCGCGGTTGTCGAGCTGGTCGCGCTCAAGGGAGCGAAGATCCAATATATAACCGTCCAAAATTGGTCGGCGAATGTCTTCAATCTCGTTACAAAGCGGGGGCTCGCGATGGAGGACGCCGAGGTGAAGTGGATCGACTGCAACATCGGCAGCCGCCTCACGATGAAGTATCCCGGCGTCGTCATGCGTGGCGAGGGAGCCCGTGGCGAAGTCCTTTCGATTGCTCTTGCGCACGACGGACAGCACCAGGATACCGGCGCGAAGATGGTGCATGCGGCGGACAAAACGGCGTCGAACATTATTTCGAAGTCGATTTCGATTGGGCAGGGACGTTCAACCTATCGCGGTATTGTCGCGATGCCCAAGCATTTGAAGGGATGTAAGAATAACACCGAGTGCGACGCCCTTCTCATAAATACGAACAGCCGTACCGACACCTATCCGGCGATCACCGTCCGGGGGGAACAAAACACGGTACAGCACGAAGCAAGTGTCTCCAAGGTCAGCGCAGAGCAGATCTTCTACATGATGCAGCGCGGGCTGAGCGAGGAACAGGCGATGTCTCTCTCCGTCAACGGCTTCGTCAATGATCTTATCCGCGAGTTTCCCATGGAATATTCGGTGGAGTTGAAACGCCTCATCGATCTCGAAATGGAAGGCAGCGTGGGTTGATTGGGTTCGATTCCCAGAGTAATCAGGAACACAAGTCGAAAAGTAAAATGAGCACAGAGACACTTTCAGTCGGCACAGGCGCGATTGGTGATGCCGATATCTTCGCCGCGCGGCAGGAATTTTCCGGCGGTCTACCCGATTGGTTCACCACCATGCAGCGCGAACATTGGACGCGGTTTCTCGAAAGTCCCGACCCGACCCGCCTCGACGAAACATGGCGGTTCAGTGATTTGCGGCCTTTGTCGAAAATCGCCGGTTTTGTTCCGACGCCGTTCGAAAAACCGGATGCCGACGATCTCATCGCACGTTCAAACACGGTGAAGAATCCGGCCGGTCAGTTGGTTTTCGTCGATGACAACCTTGCCGCCGCACGTGTCATGGATGCCGAGCTGGAGAAGAAGGGCGTCATTTTCACGACGCTTTTCGACGCCCTGAACAACCACGGAGACCTCGTGCGCGAATACTTCATGAAGGAGACGCCGCAGCTCGGGTCGGAAAAATACGAGGCCCTGCATGTCGCTCTTGTGCGCAGCGGTGTCTTTCTTTACGTGCCCGATGGTGTTGAGGTAGACCGGCCTTTTGTTGTCTACAATTGGACGCAGCAGGAAAAGGGTGCGGTTTTTCCCCATACGCTCTTTGTCAGCGGCAAGCACTCGAAGTCGACACTCGTCGAATTCCAACGTGCCGCTTCGACGGAGACAGAGCACTTGGTCATTTCCAACGCGCACGTCTTTTCCGGCGACGGCTCGGAGACGAACCACAGGATCATTCAGGACTGGAACACAAAGACACTCAGCTTTCAGCTCAACACGAACAATGCCGACCGTGATACAAATGCGAAGAGTATTATTGTAAACGTCGGTTCCAGCCAAGCGCGGCAGGAAGTCCATGGCAAGATTTTCGGCAGCGGATCAAATGTAGAGATGTACTCGGTTAATGTGCCCAGGAAGGATCAACAATTCGACCAGCGTACCCTGCAAACGCACCTCGCACCGCACAGCCGAAGCGATCTTCTTTTTAAAAACGCCTTGCTCGACAAGAGCCGCACGATTTTCAGCGGACTCATCATTGTGGAGGAGGGTGCCCAGCAAACCGACGCCTACCAGACGAACAACAACCTCATGCTCAGCGGGGATGCTGAAAGCAACGCGCTGCCTGGCCTCGAGATCAAGGCGAACGATGTCAAGTGCTCTCATGGGGCCACCACCGGGCGGATCGATGAGTCGAACCTCTTCTACTTCCTCGCGCGCGGAATTACCCGCTCGAAGGCGCATGAGCTGATCGTTTTTGGATTTCTCGAGGAAGTCATTGAGAAGTTCGGCGACGAGGCCCTCGAAGATTACGTCCGCGGCCGCTTGGCGGAAAAATCCCTCGCTTGATCGCGGCTCGCGGAATCCACTATCAACGTTTGGATATTTCCAATGCGCTCCTCCGATAACGAACGCACTGTTTCCCGCGAAGTCACGGCGACGATCGTGCCCTACGGTGATAAAGTGACCATCGCCGAAGGCACCCGCGTCATGATCACACACCGCCTTGGCGGCAACTTCACCGTGACATGGGAGGGCGGGATGGCCCAGATCCTTGGCAAAGATGCCGATGCCCTCGGCGAAGAGGTTGCCAAACCCGCCG
>SKLD01000178.1 GCA_007123395.1 Opitutales bacterium | reverse complement strand
TGGGTCCCGTGGACTTCGGTGACACTCACCTGCTTCGCGAGATCGCGGACGATACCGGTATCCAAGTTTTTCTTCTTTTCTGGGTCCTCATTCTCGGCCTCGGCGTAAAGGCCGCGTTGCTCCCCCTGCACGGGTGGCTGCCCGTCGCAATGGTCGCCCCCGCGCCGGTGAGCGCCCTGCTCCATGCCGTCGCCGTCGTCAAAGCCGGGGCTTTCGCAATCACACGGATTGTGCACGACGTTTATGGAATCGAACTCGCGCGGGACATGCATCTACTCACGCCGCTCGCTGTCCTCGCGTCAATTACCATACTCTACGGTTCATTGCGCGCCCTCACCCAGGATAACCTCAAGCGCCGCCTCGCTTACTCTACCGTCAGCCAGCTCTCCTACATTACTCTGGGAGTGGCCACGCCCGGTATGTTCGCTTCCGTCGGCGCGATCGCCCACCTTGTGCATCAGGGCGTAATGAAAATCACGCTCTTCTTTTGCGCCGGAAATATCGCAGAGACCCTCCATCTCAACAAGGTAAGCGAACTCAACGGTGTCGGGCGCCGTATGCCTTGGACAATGGCCGCTTTCACCGTCGGCGCGCTGGGCATGATCGGCCTGCCGCCCACCGCCGGATTCGTAAGCAAATGGTATCTGGCGCTCGGCGGACTTGAGGCCGGACAAGGCTGGATCATCGTCGTCCTGCTTACGAGCAGCGCGCTCAACGCCGCATATTTCCTGCCTATTCTGCACGCGGCGTGGTTCCGCCCCCCCGACCGTGAGTGGACAACCCAGCGAAAATCACGTCTCGAAACACCGTGGATGCTTCTCATCCCGGCTACCGCCACAGCCGTGATGTCGCTCGCACTCGGCATCTTCGCCGCCGTCCCATGGAGCGTTCTCCGCTGGGCCATGGCTATCGCGGAAAGGTGGTATAACTGACGATGCTCTGGATCGCCGCATTCACCGTCCCGCTCCTCGCCGCGCTCGTGCTCGGTTGCATGCGATCACGGTCCTCACTGTCAGGTGTGCTAACGGCCATCGCCGCGCTTCCTGCCCTTGCCCTTGGCTGGACGGGAACAGGAATGGACGGCTTCCGTATCGACGGTTTGTTTCTCGGCGCCGAGTTCAACCTCGATCCGTTTCGCGCCACGCTTCTTGCTTTCACGGCATTTCTTTGGGCTGTCGCTGGTTGGTTCAGCGGCCCTTACCTCGCCGGAGACGAACGGCGGCAACGTCATGATGTCTTCTTTCTGCTCTCCATGGCGGGCAACTTCGGCCTGATTATCGCGGCGGACGTCGCGACGTTTTACGGGTTTTTCGTCCTCATGACCTTCGCCTCTTACGTGCTCGTCATCCACAACGACACCCCTCAGGCCCGGCGCGCCGCCCGTGTCTATATTGTCATGGCGATTGTCGGCGAAATCCTTCTGCTTTCCGCGCTTTTTCTCGCCGTGCATGAGGCCGGGACATTCGCTCTATCCGATATTCGTGAAGCTGTCGCGGCATCGCCGTTCCGCGACGCCATCGTCGCTCTCACCTTGGCTGGATTCGGTGTTAAAGCCGGGGCCGTGCCGCTCTACTTCTGGCTCCCCCTCGCGCATCCCGTTGCGCCCACGCCTGCCAGTGCCGTGCTCAGCGGTGCCATGATCAAAGCGGGACTGATAGGATGGGTACACCTGCTCCCGCTCGGTGCGGCGCCGCTTCCGGGCTGGGGCACATGGATGATCGGCGCGGGCATGTTCGCCGCCTTGTGGGCCGCCGTCGTCGGGTCGGCGCAAAACCACCCGAAAACGATCCTCGCCTATTCAAGTATCAGTCAAATGGGTGTCATGACAGCTCTCCTCGGCATCGCCCTTGCGGATGATGCGCTGTGGCCAGCCGCCGCGCCCGTTCTTGCCTTCTACGCGGCAATGCACGGCCTCGCCAAGGGTGCTCTTTTCCTCGGCACGGCGGTGCATCCGCACGGTCACTATGCGCAGCTTCTCCGCCTTGGTGGGCTTGGACTCGCCGCCCTCGCCATCGCGGGTGCGCCGCCGCTCGCAGGATTCGCCGCCAAATACGCCCTTAAAGATCTGGCGGAACACGCCCCCGGCATCTGGGAAACCCTGCTGCCTCTCTTCATCGGTTTGTCCAGCTTTGCCACCGCTTTCCTCCTCACCCGTTTTCTATGGGCCGTCGCCACCGAATCCCCGCCGGGCGAGAACTCGACACCACCTGCCCTCTCCACCGGCATACCGTGGACAGTCGCTGTTGCCGCCGCCGCCGCCGGACCCTTTCTGCTCAATCTGAAACATGGTGTCGCCGCAGCGTTTCCTCCGCTCACGGCCGGCAGCCTCTTCGCTGCTCTCGCGCCAATTACGCTCGCTCTGGCCATCGCCGCGCTCCTTATGCACCGCATTGCGGCGCGCCCGCACAAGCCGCTGGTCCCGCCCGGTGACTTCATTGTCCTCATCGAGCGTTTTCTCGCGCAACTGCATCTTGCCATACGCTACGGTGGACGGGTCAACCCGCACTATGAATGGCTCAATATTGTCCAGCTCTCCGACCGCATCATCGCCTTCGAAACCACCAAGGCATGGGTCGACCGGGTGGAGGCCCGCCTGGAAACATGGATATGGGTCGGTTTCTTTTTCATTCTCTTCAGCATTGGCTTCCTCGGCCTGCTCTTCCTATGAGTCAGCACGCCCGAAAACGTTTGTCGTGGACTACCGAAGCTACCTCGTTTGCTCTCCGCTTCGTTGTCTTCTTCGCGGCATGGTGGATCATGGCCGAAGGCAGGCTCAGCGAATACACCCTGCCTTTCGTCTTCATCCTGATCGCGACCGCTTCCTCACGCGGCCTCTGCCCCCCGCGCGTGTGGCGATGGAACGCCCTCGCTGTCGTCCGATTCATCCCGTGGTTTTTGTGGAACTCCTTTCTCGGCGGCCTCGATGTCGCTCTGCGCGCCTTCCGGCCGTCCATGCCTCTCAAGCCGGAGATCGTAGACCTCGACGTCGAGGTTTCCGAAAAACCGGGTTTACTCATGGCGTGGGTCGTCAGCCTTCTTCCCGGCACCGCATGTATTTATCTGGAAGGAAAGAAGATGCGCATCCACGTCCTCGATACAAGAAAATCGACAATGGATAAAACCCGTGACCTCGAACGTCGCCTCGGAAAACTGTGTGAGTAACAGGCGCCCGGTATCGGCGCTACTGCCGTCTCACCGCACCCACTCGAAAAACCCACTGTCGTCGGCCGGATCGAAAAACAGCGGCGGCTCGGCACCGGTTTCCACGAAGTAGATCCACCGCCCCATGGCATGACTGAAGATCCACGGATACACGCTTGAGTTCGTGAAGAGCCAGCCCAACTCCGCACCTTCGTGCCCGAGCCAAAAATCACCTCCGTCGTGCCATGCCGCGTAGAGCCAGCCCAACTCCGGATGCCGCACCCAAGGAAAGTCGTCGCCATACAGTTTGCCGAAAACCGCCGTATCCCACCATCCGCTTCCGAAATCTGTTTCCCCGCCGAAAAACACAACGAACGGCGACCACGGCGGCTCGGCCACCGTCCACTCCGGACGGTCAAGAATCGCATTGAGCGCCAAAGCTCCACGCGTGCGCGTCGATGTCCCCGAGCCTTCCGGAAAATCCCAAAGCGCCCACAATCCTTGTGCGGAGTCCGGCACGCGCATGTCCATCCATTGCCGGATCTCCGCACCAGTCAGAATGCGGTTCCACACACGCACTTCCGCGATCTCTCCCTCGAAGGCGCGCTCGCCGTTTGCCGCCTCGCCAATGCGGGCGGGTTCGGCGGCGTTGGAAACGATCATTGAGCCTCCCGCTGGACGCGGGGAGTTTTCAATGGGAAACCGTGCGACATGCGGATTGCCGTTGACGTAGAAAACGACGGGATTGGCCGCATCCGAGTTGTAAGTGACTGCGACGTGCTGCCACGTGTTTAGCTGGATGAGCCGCGGCGCGCTGTTTGCCGCCGAGGTCCCGTTCTCTGTCTCCGCGAAAAACACGAGGCTGCGGTCGCTGTACAAGTCGTGCTCAAAGCCGTTGAGGAAAAAGATAGCCTTGGCTTTGTCGAAAATGCGCCCGAAGCCGGTGAAATATTCACCCCATCCGCGCGGGCGAATCCACGCCTCAATGGTAAAGCGGTCTCGTAAGTTAAAGTCACTATGCGCTTCCGTCAAAACGACGTCGTCGATTCCGTCAAAATCCAGAATAAAGTCCGGCTCTTCCACCACAATGACCGTCACCCAAGCGCTCCCCTCCTGTCCGCCCGAGGTGGAAACGGTGTAGGGAAAGCGGTCGGTTCCGGCAAAGCCAGCCGGAGGCGTGTAGCGCAGCACACCGTTTCCGAGCGAAACGATGGAGCCGCGGCGCGGTTGCCCGAACGCTTGCAGTGAGACAGCGCCACCGAGCGGATCAAACGCGGCGTCAAGCACGGGAATGTCCACCGTCTGCCCGCTCACAGTCGCCACCTGCGTGTTCACCGCACCCGGCGTCGGATTGGTGATGGTGAACACGCGGCGCAGCGTCCCCCCGCGACCGTCCGAAAGTGTCACGCCCACGCGGTCGTAACCACGGTGCAGCGGGTCCATGGTATAGCGTAAGCGTCCGTCGCCGCCAACTTCGACTGTGCCGTGCGCCGGACGGTAGACAGAGATGAGTCGCAGCGGATCACCGTCGGGATCGGATGCGCCGTCAAAAGGGTCCAGAATCAACGGAAACGCATCTGTCACAATTTCGACATCCTCGCCTACTGGAAATCGGTTTTCGTTTGGCAAGGTCGACGTTCCGTGGATACGGACTCTCCAGCTGTTGAAGTTGCCCGAGCCCTGCCCGCCACGGTCGCTTACCCGTAATTGCCAGGTGCCTTGTGCCTGCTCCCCCCAGTGGCGGACAGACATATACGTCCATGAAGAAGGCGAATTCTGGTGAAAATGCGGCTCCGAAAACACCGAAACCGTGCCGCCCGGAGACTCCAGAGAAATCTCAAGGTCGCCCCAGTTCGAATGGGTGCTGTTGAAGACGATCTCGACGTGCTCCACCGTCAAATTCTCCGATGTAGAGTAGGTCTGGGTGACCGTCCGCCCTTGGCTGAGCGCACGTTGGTTCAGCGGCACAGGGAGTATTTCAGACTCCACTGTCCTCCGCAACCCAATGGTTGCCGGGCTCCATTCCTCCGCCAAAGCCACCGCCGCGCCGGCGTCAACACGACCAAAACCGCAATTATCGTGTACCCAAAAACCGGCAGCGTTTTGCCGCCAATCCGGATTCCCGTAGTCCGTGCGCACCGCCGTGCGTGCGAGAATGTGCTGCACATCCCGCCAGTCGAGGCCCGGATTTGCCTCCAGCATGAGCGCGACGACCCCCGCCACCATCGGTGCCGCCGCCGATGTGCCGCTGAAATGGTAGGTCATGTCCTCATTCGTGTAGCCGCTCATACCCATGTTGTCTGTCGTCAGAATGCCGGATCCAGTTCCGCGACTTGGCGCGGAGACAAAAACAGCCGATCCCGGCTCACTGTAAATCGCCGCCCGCCCGTTCTTTCCGAGAGCGCCCACGGAGATGGTGTACGGAAGGTTGTTGTAGCCGTCGAAATCCGCACGGTCGCCGTCCTGCGCACTGTTGCCTGCGGCCCATATGTAAATGCTGCCACGGCCTCCGCGACCCTGCAGAGCGCCGTCGCGGATGGCCGCGCGTGTCAGGTTTCCAGGCCCGCCGTAGCGGATAGGACCGCCGGGAGTTTGGCCGGGGCCCCAACTGTTGTTGTAAATATCCACCTCCCGGTGAGGGAAAGCAGCGTTGTTAAATCCAAGTGCCTCCGCAGTCTCGCTGTCCGTTGTTCCACCTCCGGGCGCGCCGCGCTGCCGAATCAGACGTATCGCACCAAGACGTGCGTCATAGGCGATGCCCACGCCGTAGAGATCATTGCGTGCCGCCGCAATGATGCCCGCCACAGCCGTGCCGTGGGCCTCCCCCTCCTGTCGCGGTGATGGATCTCTGCCACCGTCGAGTATATCGCGTCCGAAAGACGGCGAGTAATTCGGAGCCAAGTCCGCATGGTTGATATCCGTCCCCGTGTCAACGACCACAACCGTCACGCCCTCGCCGGAATAGCCTGCCGACCACGCCGCCTCCGCATTGACGTCCTTGCCCGCCGTAGCCCCTCGCTGCCCGACGCTGTTCAGGTGCCATTGCTCGCCGTAGAGAGGATCCTCCGGCACGAAGCGCGTCTCCAGCGGCATCCGCACCTGTTGCTCGCTCCAGAGCACCGCCGATTGAAAATCCATCGTGCGTTCGACCGCTTCGCGCAGGTCGGGATCGTCGGGACGGACGGAGAGCGGACCGACAAACTCAAAACGATGAATGCGCCGCGATTCGTCGACGGGACCGCGGTAAAGCGCACCAACCGATCGCGCCACTTCACGCGGGTCCGCGCCGTCCGCGATTTCGACTGCCCATGTGGACGTCGGTTCGCCGTGTTGAGCGGCGTCATGCCTCATGCCGTCGACGCCGAAGAGGGTGCCGGCGAACGCAAACACGAGAACAAAGATTGCCCTCCAGGGCGGGGGATCGAACGAACGCTTTGGGGATGAAATCATGCTCATCGAATACGGAAAAAATAGTCTGTCAGACGCACTTCGGGGCTTCTTTTACCCCATCACGGCGGTAAACACGAAAATAGAGCGGTATCTCGCCGTGTTGACTTTTCCGTTCACTCAGAAGGCAGGGAAACTCGTCCTTCCATGGAGGAAAATAGGTGTCCCCTTCGAAATCCACGTCCACTAAGGTCAGCACCAGCTCATCCGCAATTGGCATAGCCTCTCCGTATATGCGCTCGCCCCCGCAAATCCATACAGGTCGGCCGCATTCCTTCGCCGCCTCCAGCGCCGAAGGAAAATCGGAAAAACAGTCTGGCCCCTTTTGCGTCGTTGAGACCTTGAAAACACGGCGCCTTCCGTCTGCAAGTGCCCCGGTGTCGACCAACTCATCGACGCACCGCCTGCCCGCCACCAACGTGCCGCCTTCTGTCGAATCCAGAAAGTGTTGCCAGTCTTCCGGAATACTCCACGGCAATCGACCGTCGCGGCCGATGACGCGGTTTCGGGCGACGGCGACAATGATTTTGACAGGAGGCTCTGAATCTCCGGCGGAATTTGAGGATGATAATTTCATGAGGGCAGATATTACACTAAAGAGCCGCATGAACTCACCCTGCGGTAAGAACGGATATCAGCGGACTACAATGAACCTTTCATCTAACCGCCTAACCCTGTGCCTGCAAGCTGCCTCCGTGAAAACTCACTCGTGCTTCTGGAGGTCGCGGAAGCTGCGTAAGTCCCCCCAGTCCCCGTCGCGCAATCGCCGGGCACCGTTTTGCCGCTTGGTGAAGCAATCCGCGTTTTCATGGAACCAGTCCTCCACAAAACGTGCCGTCCCGAGCACACAACCCGCCGTCATATACCGAATCCGGGCATGCAAACGTTCAAATACTCCAAGTTGCCCGAAGCGTTGCTTCACCCTTTCATAGGCCTCCGCCGCCACCCGGGGACCATCTGCGCGTCCGCCGGAGACTCCCTTGCCGTAGAGTAACAACCGGTATTGTGCCAAAGCCTTCCCAGCCTTTCCTTCCGCGCAAATCCGGCAAACACCGGCCTCCGCCGCCTTCACTCCGGCAAGCGCTTCCGCATAACCACACCATCGGTAGCGACCCGGATCCTCCACGATCCCCGCACGTACAGAATTTAGATCAATATACGCCGCCACCACCGCCAAGGGCAGTCCGGTTCCTTCCACCAGCACACTCTTGAAACGCCCCGACCACAACGTCCCGTGCCGCCCGTGCGTCCTATTATACCAAATCGAATACCGCTGCTTCAACAGCTTCGCAAACATCGACAAATCGCACATCCGCCTGATCAACATGTCCCGCATCTCCTCGCGTTTCGCTCCCCCGGACGACAATGCCGCCCGGATCGTCCCCATGTCCAGCGCATGCGCACTCCGCTCCGCTCCGCCATACAGCGCGTTGCAGCGCCGCAGCAACTCCGCGTCATCAATCTCCGGCCTCTCCCCCGGAACCACCACAAGGAGATGCACATGGTTATCCATCAGACAAAAGGTCAACACCTCCACCCCGCAAAATACAGATACCGCCCGCATCTGCGCACGGAACATCTCCTTCTCACTCTCCCCAAACAGCATCGCCTGCCCCGCCGTGCGCGCAATAACATGATACACCGCCTCACGCCCGGGCAATAGCGCCCGCCGCACACCCACCCGCCTAAGCTTTCCTGGATTATTCTTCATACAGCCAATTCAAGAGTCCCCGCACCCGTCGGTCAATATTATTAACGCGGTTTTTAAAATTTTTAGTTAACCGTGTTAATTATGTTTTACGAAGGTAGAAGAGATGCCTTATCCGTCATCATGCAATGCAAACTTCGATCAGAGCAGGCCCAGCTCCATTTTCCCTTCTTCTGTAATCATGTCTTGGTTCCACGGGGGATCCCAGACGATATCGACAGTCGCCTCGGCAACTCCTGGAACCTGCTCGACCTTGTATTTCGCATCTTGGGCAATAGCAGGCCCCATGCCGCAACCGGGGGCGGTCAAGGTCATGTCCACTTTTACGTCGCAACGCCCTGATTCGTCAGGCTCGGAAAGTTCCATCGTATAAATAAGACCGAGGTCGACGATGTTCACGGGAATTTCCGGATCGTAGACTTGGCGCAGTGCGTTCCAGACGGAGTCTTCGGACGGGGGACCTCCCTCGTAAGCTGCATCGTCTGTTGCGG